>CAXNKH010000053.1:0-8535 GCA_964202765.1 Burkholderiales bacterium
CAGCTGTTTTCGTGCAGGCCGATGAAGTCGAAACGGAGCGTGTCGCGGAAGGGAACGACGGAATGGGCGGCCAGCGGATGGTCCGCCGCCGTCGCGATGACTAACCGGTCCTTGCGGTAGGGAATGACCTTCAGCCCTTCGGTGCGTACATTGCCCGAGATGCCGACGTCGGCCAGACCGTCGCTGATCAGGCGGACGATGTCGTGGCTGACCTTTTCGCGAAGATCGACGATGACGTTCGGATGGGAGGCTCTGAAGGCCTGCAATGCTTTCGGGAGGTATTCCGTGACGGCGGTAGTGTTGGCAAGGACGCGGACGTGTCCTGTGACTCCGCTGGTGTATTCCTCCAGTTCTCCCTGGAGGTCGGCGAGTTCCTGAAGTACCAATTGCGCCCGATGCAGGAACGCCTGTCCCGGGGGAGTGAGGGTGATGCCCTGGCTGATTCGGTTCAGGAGTTGCACGCCCAGAGAGGCTTCGAGTTTCTTAATTCTGATGCTGGCTGCGGGAACCGAAAGGTGGAGCCGTGATGCGGCCTTGGTCAGGCTGTTTTCTTGAGCGATATGGACGAAAAGCCTCAGATCGAGAAAATCAAAATGCATGGATTGTGAGTATCCCGGAAACGCGTTGTGCGAAGGCGACCTGCCCTTAAACAACATTAAACCGTGTATTTGCACAATACAAATTGTCCGTGACCGGAACATCGGTCACAATCCAGCACACTGATCGAGTCGGATTTAATAAACGACGTGGCTTACCAGTTGCAACACCACTCAAAGCACCAGCCATGAGTACTTTGGTAAGATCATCAGGGAAATCAATATCAAGGCAGAGACAGGGAATTGAGTGCCTTTCCGGAACGCGATTTCTTCGGCCACGGTATCTTCGGGTGTCCAAAGGCAGAGCGAAGTTCACCTGTTCTTTGAGCATTTTTTGTTCGCTAATCCAGCGAACCTTGTAAGGAGGAATGTAAATGTCTGCGCAGCCAGCTACCCGTTACGGCTTTATCACCGAGGAAGGGATAGAAGAGTTCAAACGCCGCATGCACAAAGTGGCCCCTATCGTGGAGCCGTTCCTGCGTCATGTGAATTCCGATAGCATTCTTCACGCAGCGCGTGCCATAGGCGATATCAATCCGCTGTGGCTGGACAAGGAGCATGGCAAAAAAAGCAGGTTTGGGCGCAACATTGCACCGCCCACCTTGTATTACGGGGTGACCTGGGGCAGCTGGGACATGCGCAGGGGCGAAGGCCTTCCGGGCGTGCACGGACTCCACGCCTACGACCGGTGGACCTACTACCGTCCTCTGTTCGACGGAGACGAAGTGCGGGCGACCAAGGAATGGACGGGTCTGGATGAGAGGACGGGCAAGTACGCGGGCCGGTCCATGATGCAGAGGCGCGAATTCAAGTACTACAACCAGCGTGACGAACTGGTGGCCAAGTGCGAGATGGCCTCGGTGCGTGCCGAACGGCATACCGGGAAGGAAACCGGCAAGTATTCGTCCATCCCGAAGGCAAAGTATTCTGACGAAGATATCCGTAAGATAGACGAGGAATTGGCCGCCGAGGAGGTCAGGGGCAGCAATCCGCGGTACTGGGAAGACGTCGCAGTCGGAGATGCGATCAAGCCCATCATCAAGGGACCGCTGACCGTCTCTGACATGATTGCCTGGCTGATGGGTGTGGGTTCGCCGCACGTGCGTACCGGACATTATTGGCTTGCCTACCGGAACAGGACACCCAAGATCGCCGTCAAGGATCCGGAAACCGGCATTCCCCAGGCGGTGGAGCGAGTGCACTGGGACGCATTTATGGCCGCGGAGATTGGCATGCCCGGACCGTACGACTACGGTTCACAGCGGGGCGCGTGGGCCACGCACCTGATAACCAACTGGGCCGGGGACGATGCATGGGTCGCCCAGGTCTATGCCACCTACAGGGGCATGAACTTTGTCGGTGACACGCTCCGGATCAACGGCGAGGTGACACGCAAGTGGCGCGGCGCCAAGACCGGCATAGGCTATGTCGAATGCAGCATACATGGGGTCAATCAACGCGGCGATGACATCATGCCGGGAAATGCAATCGTGGCGCTGCCTTCCAGGAACGCCCCGCTTCCGTCTTTCCCCATCGATCATGAGGCAGACGCGGTGCCCAGGTAGCGTCGCAACTCGGACGAGTGGAAGCGACGGCCACAAGGGCGGTAATGGAGTCATTCAATGTATGGGAAACGATATGCAAGCGCATAAAAAACCACTGGGGGATATCAAGGTGCTTGATTTCACCCATGCCGCCGCCGGTCCCTATGCCACCATGTTCCTTGGGGATATGGGTGCCGAGATCATCAAGATCGAGAAACCCAAGGGAGGCGACGGCACCCGGTCCATGGGCAGGCCCTTGCCCATGCTGGGACCCAAGGATAGCGATTACTACGTCGCCATCAACAGAAACAAGAAGGGGATGGTGCTGGATCTGGAGATGCCCGAGGCGAGAGAATTGTGCCGGGAACTCGCCAAGAAGGTCGATATTGTCATCCAGAACTTCCGTCCGGGAGTGATGGAGCGGCTGGGCCTGGGTTTTGACGATCTCAAGAAGCTGCGCCCCGGTCTGATCTATTGCTCCATCTCGGCGTTTGGCCCGACCGGGCCGTGGTCCACCCGTCCGGCCAACGACATCATCATGCAAAGTGTGTCTGGTCTGATGGGGGTGACGGGTGAGGTGGGTGGCGGCCCCCTGCGCATGGGAGCGCCAATCTCCGATTTCGCCTCCGGGCTGTTCGCGCTCTCAGGCACGCTGGCGGCATTGCACGCGCGGGAAAAGTTCCCGGAGGGCCAGCATGTGCAGATTGCCATGCTGGACGCTGCCTTCAACATGATGGCCGGCTATGTTCCTGCGGCGACCATGCTGGGGCACAAGATCGAGCGGGTGGGGCGGGGCCACGTCCAGATCGTTCCTTATCAGGCTTTCATGTGCGGGGACAACGAGTATGTGATGGTCGGGGCTTTCACCAGGGAGTTCTGGCAAAGACTTTGCCGTGCCCTGGGGCATGAGGAATGGATCACGGATCCCCGGTTCGTGACCAATCCCGCGCGCCTTGCGAATCGCGACATATTGATCAAGCAGCTCGAGGAGATCTTTGCCTCGAAGTCGAGCAAGGAGTGGATCGAGATACTGATTGCCGCAGACGTTCCCAATAGTCCAGTCTATGAACTGCATGATGCCGTGCATTCGGAGCAGGCTGTTCACAACGGCGTGCTGAAGCAGGTCGGCGATCCGCCGGTCACAGTGCTTCGCACGCCGATACGGTCGGACGAGTGGGACAACGACACTCATACGCCGGCCCCAGGTTTCGGCGCCGACACAGTATCGGTACTTCAGCAGAAGCTCGGGCTCGATGATGACAGGATTCAGCAGCTGAGGGCAAAAGGAGTGTTTGGCGTGCAAAAGGAGAAGAAATGAATCAGCCCACAAAAACGACCTCCCCACTATTAAAAGGCCTGCGCGTTTTGGACATCGCGCATCAATATTCGGGCGCTCATGCCGCGGCTTTGCTCGGGGACCTCGGCGCCGAGGTTCTGTCCATAGAGCATCCCAAAGGCAGTCCCATCCGGACCATGCTGCCCAAGAAAGAGGGCGAGTCACTGTGGTGGAAGGTGATCCAAAGGGGGAAGAAGAACATCACCCTGAACCTGTCCACGCCAAAGGGGAAGGAGATATTTTTCGCCTTGGCCAAGAAGCACGATGTGCTGGTCGAGAACTTCCGCGCCGGCACCCTGGAGCGCTGGGGCATAGGCCCTGAAGACCTCGAACGTGCCGGAGCGAACCTGGCCATGCTGCGAATCAGCGGGTTCGGGCAGACGGGCCCCATGAGCAATCAGCCTGGGTTTGGGGTCATCGCAGAGGCGATGAGCGGATTTGCCCATCTGAACGGATTTCCGGATGGGCCGCCCGTCTTCCCCTCCACAACGCTGGGGGATGGGGTGGCCTCCGTATTCGGCGCTTTTGGCGTGATGGCGGCGATGTTTGACAAATTGCGAGGTGGCAGCAAAGGTGTTCAGGTGATCGATCTCGCGCTCTTCGAGGCCTTGTTCCGTATCATTCCCACCCAGGTCGCGGCCTATGACCAGCTGGGAAAGATTCCCAAGAGGCCTGGGAATTTCTTGGGCGCCCACGGTTCATTGCGCAACGTCTACCGCTCCAAGGACGAAAGGTATTTTTGTGTTGGAGGGGTGGGCTACGCGGCGGTCCGGCGGACTCTGGTCGGGGCGCAGGCGGACGAACTGGTGCGCAAGCTCGATACCGGCATCATGGACACTGCGGACGCGGCGGGCATCTTTGCGTTCCTGACCGAGTGCGACACCTTTCTCGCCGAATGGGCCCGCCAGCGTCCCCTTGCCGAGCTTACCAAAGCCATGAGCGAGACCGGCGCGGTACATGGGAATGTCTTTGACGTGTCGGACATCGTAAAGAACGAACAATTCAAAGCCCGCGAGGACCTGATAAGGGTGCCGGACAACGATTTTGGCACGATACAAATGCAGGGCATCGTCCCCAAATTTCCAGGCAGGGAGCACAAGGTCGCCCATACCGGACGTCCGCGCGGGGCGGACAATGCGTCGGTATACGGCGAGTTCTTCGGATACTCTGAAGACACTCTCAAGCAATTGAAGGCCGAGGGAGTGCTGTGAGCTGAGAAAGCAATCGGCCCTGGATGCCATGGGCCGACCACAAATTCAATGGAGGGGACTTTCATGCACATCGTATTCAAAGCGGCATCCTGCGCCGCCGTGCTTCTGGCTTCGAGCACGGCTTTTTCCCAGGGAGCAGAGAGTTATCCATCGCGGACCGTCACCATCGTCGCGCCCTATGCGCCCGGCGCCGCTGCCGAGATCGAAGGCCGGCTGTGGGCCAACGAACTGAGCAAGAATCTGGGTCAGCAGTTCATCATGGATTTCAAGCCCGGCGCCGCGCAGATCCTCGGCTTGAGCTACACGGCCCGGCAGAAGCCTGACGGTTACACCCTGGCGTGGATCACCTCCACCTATTCGCTGCTGCCGCTGATGAACAAGGAAATGGGCTTCGACACCTACAAGGACTTCGATCCGGTTGCCCTGATGAGCAAGCGCAGCGCCTTGCTGGTGGTGTCCAACAGCCTGCCGGTCAAGAACATGCAGGAGTACATCGCCTATGCCAAGGCCAATCCCGGGGCAGTCAACTTTGCCACCGGCGGCCTGGGCGGTATCCAGCACCTCACCGGGCTGTGGTTGACCAGCGCCACCAACACCCAGGTGACCTTCGTGCACTACAAGTCGATCAGTGCCGCCTATCCCGACATCATGGCCGGCCGCGCTCACATGGCGCCAGGTACGCTGGCGGGCTGGCTGCCCATGGTCAAGGCCGGGAAGCTGCGCGCCATCGCCACCGCCAGCCTGCAGCGCAACCCCGCGTTGCCCGATCTGCCTACGGCGACGGAGCAGGGCGTGACTGGTTTTGAGTATTCCAGCTGGCTGGGCATGATTGCGCCAACCAAGACGCCTCTGCCCATCGTCAACAAGATCCATGCCGAGTTCGTGAAGATTGGCAAGAATCCCCAGATCATGGAGAAGTTGGGCGACGAGACCTACATCCTGACCCTGGGGCCGGCAGAGTTCCGCAAGGTCGCCATGGGTGAGACCGAGCGTTTCAGAAAGCTGGTCACCGATAACAATCTCAAGATCGAGTAATGATCAGCCCTGGGTAACGAGAACTTCAAGGCTGGTGATGATTTGATTCGAAGTCCCAGATGGTTATTCCAGCATCGAATTTGATGCCGGGTATCGTTCCTAGGTGTTCCAGCAAGGATTGTCACAGGAGACTTTCATGCAAATCGCATTCAAAGCGGCAACCTGCATAGCAACATTAATGGCATCGGCTTCGGCTTTTTGCCAGGGAGCGGAAAGCTACCCCTCTCGGTCTGTTAGCGTTGTCATCCCATTTGCTCAGGGCGGAAGCGGCGACATCGCTGGCCGTATTTGGCTCGAGGAGCTTAGCAAGAATGTGGGCCAGCGATTTGTCATGGATTACAAGCCTGGCGGCGTTCAGAGGGTGGGAATGAACTATGCGCTCCGCCAGAAACCTGATGGCTACACCCTGGTATTAACCTCTTCGACTTACTCGCTCCTTCCTCTGATGACCAAGGACATGAGCTTCGATCCCTACAAGGACTTCGACCCCGTAGTACTTATGAGCAAGAATCACGCCTTGCTGGTGGTGTCCAACAGCCTGCCGGTCACTAATATCAAGGAATTCATCGCGTATGCCAAAGCGAATCCCGGGAAGATGAACCTTCCCACCGGCGGAAGCGGCGGCATTCAGCACCTCACCGGACTTTGGCTTAGCAGCATCACCAATACCCAGATCAATTTCACTCACTACAAGTCGATCGGAGCCTCCTTTCCGGACCTGATGGCCGGCCGCGTACACGTATCACCTGGTTCGCTCGCAGGCTTTCTGCCCATGGTAAAGGCTGGAAAGATTCGCGCCATCGCGAGCGCCAGCCTGCGGCGTAATACCGCGCTGCCTGATCTATCCACGGCTACCGAGCAGGGTCTGGACGGTTTTGAGTATTCAAGTTGGCTGGGTGTGATTACGCCGACTAAAACGCCGGCGCAAATTGTCAACAAGCTTTACGCCGAGTTCGTGAAGGTCAGCAAGAGTCCGGAAATCAGGGAGAAGCTGGGCGAAGCAACCGACGTCCTGGCCTTGGGTCCCGAGGAGTTTCGCAAGGTCGCGATGGGTGAAACTTTGCGCTTCAGAAAATTGCTGGTCGACAATAATCTTGAGATTGAGGAATGAGTTCGTCCAACCGCGGACTGTGACGGAATTGCCCGCTAAAAAACCGGTGCATTTGGAACTGCACGCGCAGCACAGGGTTCAACCCAGGAATATCCAGGCGGAATCAGAAGATGCCTTATGTGCTCTTGAACCAATTCTGTCCGCCAAACCCAGCAAATCCTTTTTACGGGGAAAATGAATGTCTACGCAGCCGGCTACCACTTATGGATTGATAACCGAGCAAGCTATAGTGGATGTCAAGCGTCGCATGCACAAAGTGGAGCCAATTCAGGAGCCTTTCGTGCGGTTTATCAATGCTGACAGTATTACCCATATCGCGCGTGCCATCGGGGACATCAATCCGCTGTGGACAGACAAGGAACATGGAAGAAAGAGCAGGTATGGACGAAACATGGTGCCCCCTGCCGTGTATTACGCAGTTTGCTGGGGAAGTTGGGACATGCGGAGGGGGCAGGGTCTCCCCGGAGTGCATGGACTTCATTCTCACGACCGGTGGACTTATTATCGGCCGCTGTTGGATGGGGATGAGGTTCGGGGCACCAAGGAATGGACCGCCTTGGATGAAAGGACGGGCAAGTACGCCGGACGGTCAATGATGCAGCTCCGGGAGTTCAAGTTCTACAACCAGCGCGATGAACTGGTCGCAAGATGCGAGATGGCATCGGTACGTGCAGAGCGGCATGCCGGCAAGAAAACCGGAAAATATTCATCTATCGCAAAGGCAAAATATTCTGACGAGGAAATCCGCAAGATCGAAGATGACATGGCCGCAGAAGAGATCAGAGGCGGCAGACCTCGTTACTGGGAAGATGTTGTGGTTGGAGATCCGGTCAAACCCATCGTCAAGGGGCCATTGACGGTTGCGGACATGATTTCCTGGATGATGGGGGCCGGCTCACCGCACGTGCGCAGCGGACAGTATTGGCTTGCGTATCGGAAAAGGACACCCCAAATCGCTGTCAAGGATCCGGAGACGGGAATTCCGCAAGCTGTCGAGCGGGTGCATTGGGATCAGTTTATGGCGGAAGAGATCGGTATGCCGGGACCGTACGACTATGGGGCGCAGCGCGGTGCATGGGGTACGCAATTAATGACTAATTGGGCTGGGGACGATGGCTGGGTCGCCGAGGTGTATGTTCAATACAGGAGTATTAATTTTGTCGGGGATACGCTCTGGATTGGCGGCGAAGTAACCCGCAAGTGGGTCGGCACAAAGACGGGCATCGGTTACGTCGAGTGCAGCATAAAAGGTATCAATCAAAGGGGTGTTGATGTCATGCCGGGCCGAGCCATCGTCGCACTGCCATCAAAAAATGCTCCTCTGCCTCCATTTCCTAATATTCACGAGGCAGACGCAGCCTGACATGATCGCCGGCTGAGGAGAATTTCATGGGGCCGCTCAAAGGAATAAAAGTAGTCGAACTTGCGGGCTTGGGCCCCGGCCCAATGTGCGCAATGATGCTGGCCGACATGGGGGCAACTGTGATCCGTATTGATCGCACTGAACCTGACGCTGACGCAGCGCGGCGTCGTCCATCGTTATCATTTGACCTGAAGATTCGCGGCCGGCGGGGGATCGGGCTTGATCTGAAAAACCCTGATGCGGTGGAATGCGTGCTACGTCTTGTAGAGCAGGCGGATGCATTTATTGAAGGGTTTCGCCCGGGCACGACTGAGCGCCTGGGCCTTGGCCCGGATGTAT
>CAXNKH010000054.1:0-8476 GCA_964202765.1 Burkholderiales bacterium
CCTGCCGCTGCTCAAGGCCGCTGGCATCGAGGTGCTTGAAGATCCCGAGAAGTCACGCAAACTCATTTTGAGCACCAACCGGCCTGAGGTCCGGGTGGTGTTGGTGCGTGCTACCGATGTGCCGACCTATGTGCAATACGGTGGCGCAGACTTGGGCATCACGGGTCGCGATACCCTGCTCGAGCATGGCGGCGATTGGAGCGACGGCGCCAATGGTGCGGGCCTGTACCAGCCATTGGACCTGCAAATCGCCAAATGCCGTATCAGTGTGGCAGTGCGGGCCGATTTTGATTACGCTTCGGCGGTCAAGCAGGGCTCACGACTCAAAGTGGCGACCAAGTATGTGGCGATTGCCCGAGAATTTTTCGCAGCCAAGGGTGTTCACGTGGACCTGATCAAGCTCTACGGCAGCATGGAGCTGGCACCCCTGACTGGATTGGCCGACGCCATCGTTGACCTGGTTTCCACCGGCAACACGCTCAAGGCCAATCATTTGGTTGAGGTCGAGCACATCATGGACATCAGTTCACGGTTGGTGGTCAATCAGGCGGCGCTTAAACTCAAGCAGCAGCCCATTCGCCAGATCATTGATGCGTTTGCATCCGTCCTGGCCCAGCCTTCGGCCCCCTGAATTGTCATGGACCTGACTGCCACACCCGCCCGTATCTCGACTCGGTCCGCCCATTTCGAGGCCGAATTCAAGGCGCGTCTGCATGGGTCGAGCGAAACCGATGCGGCCATTGAGCAGCGGGTGGCGGACATCTTGGCCGATGTGCGGCTGCGAGGCGATGTGGCCGTGCTGGAATACACCGCTCGGTTTGACGGCCTGGATCGGCCCTCGCTCCAGGCGTTGGAGCTGAGCCAAGATGAACTCAAGGCGGCGTTTGAGGGCCTGCCCGTTGCGCAACGCGATGCGTTGCAAACGGCTGCCACCCGAATTCGCAGTTTCCATGAGGCGCAGAAAAATGCCTGCGGCCAGAGCTGGAGCTACCGCGACGAAGACGGCTCCTTGCTGGGACAAAAAGTCACGCCGCTGGACCGGGTAGGTATCTATGTTCCCGGTGGCAAAGCTGCTTACCCTTCTTCGGTCTTGATGAATGCGATTCCGGCCCAGGTGGCGGGGGTGGTCGAGATCATCATGGTAGTGCCCACGCCCAGGGGGGAAAAGAATGCCCTGGTGCTGGCGGCGGCCTATGTGGCTGGCGTCAGTCGTGCTTTCACGATCGGTGGTGCGCAAGCGATAGCAGCGCTGGCCTACGGCAGCTCTACGATTCCGAAAGTGGACAAGATTACCGGCCCGGGCAATGCTTATGTGGCTGCGGCCAAGCGCAAGGTCTTTGGCAGCGTCGGCATCGACATGATTGCTGGGCCCAGCGAAATCTTGGTGCTGGCCGACGGCACGACGCCACCGGATTGGGTGGCCATGGATCTGTTCAGCCAGGCTGAGCACGACGAACTGGCCCAGAGCATTTTGCTGTGTCCTGATGCGGCTTACCTCGATCGCGTTCAGGAGGCCATTGACCGATTGCTGCCCACCCTGCCACGTGCCGCCATCATCGCCCAATCGCTCAACGACAGGGGTGCGCTGATTCATACCCGCAGCATGGAAGAGGCTTGCGAGATCAGCAACCGCATTGCACCCGAACATCTGGAAGTCTCCAGTCAGCACCCCATGCGCTGGGAGCCTTTGCTCAAACACGCAGGCGCTATTTTTCTGGGTGCCTATACCAGTGAGTCCCTGGGCGACTACTGTGCCGGTCCCAACCACGTGCTACCCACCTCGGGCACCGCCCGTTTTTCCAGTCCGCTGGGGGTCTATGACTTTCAAAAACGATCCAGCCTGATCGAAGTCAGCCAGACTGGCGCAAAAAAACTCGGCCTCATTGCTTCTGTGTTGGCCCATGGGGAAGGCTTGCAAGCCCATGCCCGGGCCGCCGAAATGCGGTTTGAAGAGAGAAAGACATGAGCGAACTCGATGTGAAACTGCGGCCCTTGATTCGGCAGGACATTTTGGCCATGCACGCTTACGCAATTCAGGACTCAGCGGGTATGGTCAAGCTCGACGCCATGGAGAATCCGCACCATTTGCCCGCTGATTTGCAGGTCTTACTGGGCCAGCGCTTGGGGGCCTTGGCCCTGAACCGTTACCCCGATCGCCGGGTCAATGATTTGCGGCAAGCCCTGGCGGGCCAGGCTCCGATGCCGCAGGGCCACGACATTATGTTGGGCAATGGATCGGACGAGCTGATTTCTTTGCTGGCCTTGGCCTGTGCCGTGCCGGCCAGCGCTGCCAATAATTTCGAGCCCGCATCGGTACTGGCTCCGGTTCCCGGTTTTGTGATGTACGCGATGAGTGCGCAGTTGCAGGGCCTCAAGTTCCATGGTGTGCCCCTGACGGCTGACTTCGATCTCGATCAAGGGGCTATGCTGGCAGCCATCGAAAAATACAAACCCGCCATCACCTATTTGGCCTACCCCAACAACCCCACGGCCAATTTGTGGGATCAGGCGGTGATGGCCAGTGTGATTGAGAAAGTGGCCCAGCAGGGCGGGCTGGTGGTGCTGGACGAGGCTTACCAGCCTTTTTCATCGCGCAGTTATCTGGAACGAATCCGGCGCAATCCCGAGCAGCACCGTCATGTGTTGCTGCTGCGGACCTTGAGCAAGTTGGGTCTGGCCGGCGTGCGGCTGGGCTACATGATGGGCCCGCAGGCCTTGATTGCTGAAATTGACAAGGTGCGCCCACCCTATAACATCAGCGTACTCAATTGCGAGTGTGCCTTGTTCGCCCTAGAGCATGCTGATGTGTTTGTAGCCCAGGCGCAGGACATCTGCCAGCAACGTGACTACATTTTCAAAACCCTGGCAGCCTGGCCAGCTGTCAAGGCCTGGCCCAGCGATGCGAATATGATCTTGGTTCGTGTGCCCGATGCACAAAAAACCTTCGAAGGCATGAAAGCTCGATCTGTCCTGGTAAAAAACGTCTCTAAAACACACCCCTTACTGGCCCAATGTCTGCGCTTGACGGTGGGCAGTGCCGAAGAAAATAAGCAAATGCTTGACGCTTTGCAATACTCCTTATGACCACACCACGCATTGCCGAAGTCTCCCGAATCACGGCCGAGACCCAAATTACGGTCAAACTCAATCTGGATGGAACCGGACTGTCCAAGCTTGAAACCGGCATCGGGTTTTTTGACCATATGCTCGATCAGATTGCCCGCCATGGCCTGATCGATCTCGATATCAAGGCGCTGGGTGACCTTCACATCGACGGCCACCACACGGTGGAAGACGTGGGAATTACCTTGGGCCAAGCGGTGCTCAAGGCGGTGGGCGACAAAAAAGGAATTCGCCGTTACGGCCACGCCTACGTTCCACTGGACGAGGCCTTGTCGCGGGTGGTGATTGACTTCTCAGGTCGTCCGGGTTTGGTGATGAACGTACCGTTCAAGAGCGGCATGATTGGCGGCTTTGACAGTCATCTGACCCATGAGTTTTTCCAAGGCTTTGTGAATCACGCTTTCATCACCCTGCACATTGACAACCTGCGCGGCGAAAATTCGCATCACCAGGCTGAAACTGTTTTCAAGGCCTTTGCCCGAGCGCTGCGTGCTGCGTTGGAGCTCGATCCGCGTGCTGCGGGAACCATCCCCTCGACCAAAGGCTCTCTCTAGTGGTAAAAACTGTTGCCGTGGTCGATTACGGCATGGGCAATCTGCGGTCGGTGTCGCAGGCGGTACAAGTCGCTGCGCAAGACAGCGGCTTTGAGGTGCTGATCACCTCTCGACCCGAAGAGGTTCGCTCGGCCCAGCGCGTGGTGCTGCCAGGCCAGGGCGCTATGCCCGACTGCATGCGGGAATTGCGCGAATCGGGTTTGCTCGGGAGCGTGCTCGAAGCGGCCGCCAGCAAACCTCTGTTTGGTGTTTGTGTCGGCATGCAAATGTTGCTCGACCACAGCGCCGAAGGCGACACACCGGGCCTGACTTTGATCCATGGTGAAGTCATTAAATTTGATCTTACGGGCCAGCTACAGCCTGATGGCAGTCGTTACAAAGTTCCGCAAATGGGTTGGAACCAGGTTTTCCAGGCTCAGCCTCATCCGATCTGGAGAGGGGTGCCTGAGGCCAGTTTTTTTTATTTCGTTCACAGTTTTTATGCCAAACCGTCTGATGCGCGCCACAGTGTGGGCGAGGCCGACTATGGTGGGCGCTTTACGGCTGCGATTGCACGAGATAATATTTTTGCAACCCAATTCCATCCTGAAAAAAGCGCTGCCCATGGCTTGGCCTTGTACCGTAACTTCCTATACTGGAATCCCTGATCGAAAACCCCGGGCGATATTTGCGCCTGTCTTATTTTCCGAAACAAAATGCTGCTAATTCCCGCCATTGATCTGAAAGATGGTCACTGCGTTCGCCTCAAGCAAGGCGACATGGACCAAGCCACCACATTCAGTGAAGACCCGGCCGTTATGGCGCGCAACTGGGTCACCCAGGGCGCTCGTCGCCTGCACCTGGTGGATTTGAACGGCGCCTTCGCTGGCCAACCCAAAAACGAACTCGCTATTCGAAAAATTCTGAAAGAAGTGGGCAGTGAGATAGAGGTTCAACTCGGCGGCGGGATTCGGGATCTCGACACCGTCGAGCGCTATTTGGATGCCGGACTGCGCTACGTCATTATCGGAACGGCGGCGGTCAAAAACCCCGGATTCTTGCAGGACGCTTGCACCGCTTTTGGTGGCCACATTATTGTGGGGCTTGACGCCAAGGACGGAAAAGTTGCCACTGACGGCTGGAGCAAACTGACACGCCATGATGTGGTGGACCTGGCTAAGAAATTTCAAGATTACGGTGTCGAGTCCATCATTTATACGGATATTGGTCGCGACGGCATGCTCAGTGGCCTGAATATCGAAGCAACAGTCAGGTTGGCCCAGGCCTTGATCATTCCCGTGATCGCTTCGGGTGGCCTGAGCAATATGGCTGACATCGAAAGTCTTTGCGCGGTCGAGGGCGAAGGCATTCAAGGTGTGATCTGTGGCCGTGCCATCTATACCGGAGATCTTGATTTTTCGGCCGCGCAGGCCAGGGCGGATGAGCTGAACAGATGAACACGGCCGCAAAGCGGGACAAGGAGCCACATGCGGCATTCGCTTGCGCCGATTCCGGGGCAGTGGGCGATCCTGGGGGCGATGGACATGCTGGCTAAAAGAATCATTCCCTGTCTGGATGTGACGGGGGGGCGGGTCGTTAAAGGGGTTAATTTTGTTGAGCTGCGCGATGCTGGCGACCCAGTAGAAATAGCGGCGCGCTACAACGAGCAGGGTGCCGATGAACTCACGTTTCTCGACATCACCGCCACCAGCGATGGTCGCGGCCTGATTCTTCCCATCATTGAAGCGGTGGCCTCCCAGGTTTTTATTCCGTTGACGGTCGGGGGCGGGGTGAGAACGGTAGCGGATGTACGCCGCTTACTCAATGCGGGTGCTGACAAGACCAGCTTTAACTCAGCGGCCCTGGCCAACCCAGGGCTCATCAATGAGGTGTCGGCCAAATACGGCGCCCAGTGCATCGTGGTGGCGATTGACGCCAAGCAGCGCTCAGTGGCGCAGGCGCAACGCCTGGTTGATGGCAGGTCCATCGGCCCCGGTTGGGATGTGTACAGCCACGGGGGACGCAAAAATACCGGACTCGATGCAGTGGCCTGGGCAATTGAAATGACCCAACGCGGTGCCGGGGAAATTCTACTGACCAGCATGGACCGTGACGGCACCAAATCTGGTTTTGACCTGGCCTTGACGCGCGCCGTCAGCGATGCAGTGAGCGTGCCGGTGATCGCTTCGGGCGGTGTCGGTACCTTGGATCATCTGGTGGCCGGGATTCAGCAAGGGCGGGCTGATGCCGTTTTGGCTGCCAGCATTTTTCATTACGGAGAGTTCACCGTCGCTCAGGCTAAACGCTATATGGCAAGCCAAGGTGTTGCGGTTCGACTTTAGGGATTGCGAGCATCCAGGATGTCCTCCCAATCACCGACAATAGGCGAATGAATTGGCTTGATAATCTGAAATGGGATGCGCAAGGATTGATCCCGGTGATCGCGCAGGAGGTCGGCAGCAACGACGTGCTGATGTTCGCCTGGATGAACCGAGAAGCTCTGCAAAAAACGGCTGAGCTTGGTCGAGCAGTTTATTTCAGTCGATCGCGCGGCAAGCTGTGGTTCAAGGGTGAGGAGTCGGGCCATGTGCAGACGGTCCATGAAATTCGCATGGATTGCGACAATGATGTGTTGTTGCTCAAGGTCACCCAACTCGGGCACAGTCCAGGAATCGCTTGCCACACGGGGCGCCACAGTTGCTTTTTTAATTTGTATGTCAACGGTCAGTGGCAAGTCACTGACTCGGTATTGAAAAACCCGGACAGTATTTACAAGTAAAACCCATGTCGATCGAATTCCCTCCCGAGATATCAGCAACCGATGCACTGGCCCAACTGGCCCAGGTGATCGAAAGCCGTTTGCCGGCCCGGGGCGGCGACCCTGCTTCCAGTTATGTGGCCAGACTGTTGCACCAGGGCCCCGACGCTTTCCTGAAGAAAATCGGGGAAGAAGCCACCGAGGTGGTGATGGCGGCCAAGGATGCCGACCACGCCGCTGACAAAAGCAAATTGGTCAACGAGGTAGCTGACCTCTGGTTCCATTGCATGATTGCGCTGGCCTACTACGGTTACAAGCCTTCTGATGTGGTGGATGAATTGCAGCGTCGCGTCGGCACCAGTGGCATCGAGGAAAAAGCCTTGCGCAAAGCGTTGCTGCGCGAAGGCGGTGGGCTATGAGTCAGGACAGCGACCCATCGTGCATTTTCTGCAAAATTGTTGCAGGTCAAATCCCGTCCAAGTTGGTCTATCAGGACGATGAAATCTTTGCCTTTCACGACATCCACCCCTGGGCGCCCGTTCATTTTTTAATGATTCCCAAGGCGCACATTCAGTCTATGTCCCAGGTCGGGACTGAACACGCGGGCCTGCTGGGGCGCATGATGACCTTGGCGCCCAAACTGGCGCTGCAACAGGGTTGCAATCCCTATCCTGAGGGGGGGTATCGTATTCTTTGCAACACTGGCGACGAAGGCGGGCAGGAAGTACAGCACCTTCACTTTCATGTTATCGGAGGCCCCCGCCCTTGGTTAAAAGGGTGATTTCACGACTGGCTTGGGTGGGTTTGTTTCGATGTTTAAAATCGAGTTAATTCTGAGGAGGCTTTATGGGTTCGTTTTCTATCTGGCATTGGCTGATTGTTCTGCTGATCGTGGTGATGGTGTTTGGCACCAAGAAGTTGAAAAACATCGGGGGTGACCTCGGTGGCGCGGTCAAGGGTTTCAAGGACGGCATGAAAGATGGCTCGACTCCCGCAGCCGAAGACAAGCCGGCAGTCGAGGCTGCCCAGGTGACCAGCGCAGTGCCCGGCACCGTTGAGAAAACTACGATCGACGTCGAAGCGAAGACAAAGTCTTGATTTTTTCATAGGCTGGCGTGATTGATCTAGGGATTTCCAAAATGGCGCTGATTGGCGTGGTGGCTTTGATCGTCATCGGGCCCGAGAAGCTGCCGCGCGTGGCGCGCACCCTAGGAGCCATGCTGGGCAAGGCGCAGCGCTATGTCTCGGACATGAAGGCCGAGGTGAACCGTTCGATGGATCTCGATGAGCTCAAAAAAATGAAAGAGACGGTCGAAGGCGCCGCTCATGAGGTTGAAAGCTCGATCCAGACCAGCGCCAGTGACTTCGAGAAGTCCTGGGAGGATGCCACCAGCACCGCATCGAGCAGTCTGGGCCATGAGCTGGCGACGGCGTATCCTGAGTACCGCCGGCCTCAAAAGAAATGGCGCTTGAAACTGGGTGCCACGCCCAACTGGTACAAAGCGCGCACTGGCGCAAGAACCAAAGCCCTTTCAGGCGCAGCCCGGGTAGCCCGATTCCGGCCGCATCGGCTGGGCTAAGAATTTCCCTCTTGCTTTTTGCCCAGACAACGAATGGCTGACGACACAACCCAACCCGACGAACTCGCCGGTACCGAACAACCTTTTGTTCAGCACCTGATGGAGTTGCGTGACCGGTTGATCAAGGCCATGGCCGCGATGGGGATTGCCGCCGCCGTACTGGCCTTGTTCCCTGGCCCGGGTGCCCTGTACGACATCCTCGCCTCACCCTTGATAGCGCACCTGCCCAAGGGCGCGACCCTGATCGCCACCTCCGTCATTTCTCCGTTCATGGTGCCACTGAAAATCCTGATGATGGCGGCATTCCTGATCGCCTTGCCGGTGATCTTGTGGCAACTCTGGGCCTTTGTTGCCCCTGGGCTCTATGCCTATGAGAAGCGTTTGGTGCTGCCGTTGGTGGTGTCGAGCACCCTGTTGTTTTTCATCGGGGTCGCTTTTTGTTATTTTTTCGTCTTCGGACAAGTGTTTAGCTTTATCCAAAG
>CAXNKH010000055.1:0-8465 GCA_964202765.1 Burkholderiales bacterium
GAACCCGGTGTCAACCACCACCTTGCGATCACCCTCGGTCAGCAGCCAGCCTTGCACAGGCACGCGGACTACGCCAAGGCCTTCGCCATTGGACACCATCCGTCGCTGATTCAGTTCGACCTGGCCCAGGTCAAGGGTGTGCAGAGTCCAGACCATGGTTTAAGGCCTCGGTTCCAGGCCTAGGCCCAGCACACCCGGGTTAATGACGTGGAAGGGATCGGTGACTTGCTTGATCTGCTGTAGCAGGTACCACGCAGTCTGGCCCTCCAACGCCTCGGCAAAGGGGTATGACTTGGCCCACTGCACATGCAAGGAGCCCATTTCTCGGAACATTCGCTGCATCCGGTAACGCAGGTCCAGAGCCGCAGCAGTGCGCTCGGCGTTTTCCTCAACGTCCTGCGAACTCAAGCGCCGCTCCTCGGTGGCGTAGTGAGCCCGGTACGGCCCCAGCGGACGCTTCCAGAAAATCACCGGTTCGATACCCCAGAAATGGCCATGCAGCAAGGAGTTGCAGGCCAGACGGATGCCATGCTTCTGCATCAATTGCGCGTTGCTGGCAGCGAAGGCCTCGTAAGCGCGCATCGCATCCACCGCCTTGGAGGCCGGGAACTTTGCATTGATGGGGAAGTTCACCTCGCCATCACGATTGGCCATGATTTCTCCAACATTCAGATAAGGACCGTAGCGCAGGCCAAACGGAATGGTCGTGGGCAGTTCGCGTGCACCGAATTTCCGGCAGATCTTGGCGATCCGCTGCTGCACCCGGTCTGCTGCTGCCTGATCCGCGGCCTCGGCGATGTAGTACATGGCGTTCGGCAAGCCCTTGAGAAAACCGAGTCCCTTTGGGTGCCAGGCACGCAGCAACGCGCGCCAGGCCCGCCACTTATTCGGGTTATCAGCAAGAAAAGTGGCGATCATTTCTTTCTTCTCGTTGCCTGGAGGCGAGGGCTTGAGCGCGTATTCGTTGACAAAATAACCGTCAAAAGCAAAGGCCTCGGTGTGTAGACCACTCTGAGCCATTGCCGCCTGCGCGCCAACCAACGAGATGCGGTCCTTGAATGTGACGCAACCAAAAGACATCTTGGGCCAAGGCTCGAGCAGCAGATGCACCTTGGTCTTGATGCCAAAGGCACCCGAGTCGCACAGGAACATACCCGTCAAGTCCGGCCCGTTATAGCGGTAAAAGGGTGCTGTGCCCGAGGTCGCCCATGAGCCTGTGCGCAATACCTGGCCATCACCCAGAACAACCTCCAGGCCGAGCACGTGTTCAGCCAGGGTCATGCGGCCCATGCCGGTTGCATTTTGCGAGAGCCCGCCACCTACAGTGGCGTGGTTGCCGGAGAGCGTGCCCAAATACGGCACCCGCATGCCAGTCCCCTTGAGCGCTTTGCGCAGGTCAACCCAGCGCACGCCAGTCTCGATCGTGACATATCTATCAACCAGATTGACCTCTACGACCTTGTTGAAGCCGGCGTTGTCGATGACCACAGTCAGCGGCCGGATCGGCACATGCCCCTTGGTGTAGGACATGCCCCCGCCGCGGGTGTTAACAGCAAGACCTTCCTCGCGGGCCAGTCGCATGATGGCGCTGATCTGCTCGACGCTCCGAGGCCTTAGTACCGCCATTGCAATCTCACCCGCCTCCTCGGAAAAGTCCATGGAATAGAGTCGCCGTTCATCTAGGTCCAGGCTGACCGCCTCGGGGCCTAGCAAGTCGACCAGCTTGCGGATCGCACGCTCTGTGCAATCGGTGGTAGAAAGATCCAGTGTCCTGACATTCATGGTGTACCTCGCTAAAAAAGAGTTGTTCCCTAGACCACACGTTGCAGGCGCTGATCCTCGATCCATGCCTTGAGCGTCGCCCTTTGCACCCGGTTGGTAGCAGTCATGGGCAGCTCGTCAGCCAGGTAGATTGCACGCGGGATCTTGAAGCCGGCCAAGCGCTGGCGCAGGGCCGTGATGACAGCAGACCAGTCCTGGTTGGCTGGTCGTACCAGAACAGCGGCAGCCACTTCATCCAGCCGTTCATCAGGTAGCGCCAGCACGCAGACTGATGGTGTCTGGCAGATGTCGCGCAAAGCCTGCTCCACCTCGGCCGGCGCCAGGTTCTCTCCGCCGACCCGGATGATTTCCTTGAGCCGTGCCACATAGACCAGCTGCCCTTGTCCACCGATGAGCCCCAGGTCCCCCGAGCGCAACCATCCATCGGACGTGAACGCCTGAGCCTGCGCGGCGGGGTTCTGGAAATAACCGGGACTAAGCGTAGGGCCTCGCATCTGTACCTCGCCTGTGTCGCCGGCTGATACTTCAGCCAGGGTGTCAGGGTCTGCGACGCGCAGTTGGTTGCCCACTTGTGGCCGCCCATTGCCGACCAGGCGCAGATCGCGTGCATCGTCAGGAAACCACATCGTGAACTGACCGGCAGTCTCGGTCATCCCGTATATATTGGAGACGCCGGGGATACCCAGTTCGTCAACGATGCGGCTCAGGAAAGCAGGTGTGCCCAGGTCATGCGTCACCTTCATGCTGGCCAGTTTGGAGCGCACCCGTTCGGCCCCCAGGCCAAGCACATCGCGGTAATAGACCATGTGCGAGACATCGCACTGATGCTCGTGCACCTCGTCAACAAAGCGCTGAGGGTCCCATATCGACATGGAATGAAGGGTACAACCGGCCAATAGGCATACCGTGAGCGCATGCATAGAACCACTGCAATGAAAGAAGGGGCCGGCACTGATAAATCGGCTGGACGGCGTGAGGCGCTGGCAGCGCGCCACATAGGCTGCCGTTGCCACATAGGCGGCATCGGTGAGCATGACACCCTTGGGAATGGCAGTGGTACCCGACGTGAACTGGATACAAAAAACGCCCTTCGGGGTGCGCGCGACTGGTGGCTCGCCCGTAGCACCGAGCGACTGCCGCAGCCAAGCGCTAGGCGCCAACTGGTCGTGAGCCTGCAGAACCAGCACAGGCCGCCCGGTGGTACCAAGCACTTCGCAAGCTTCCCTGGCGTAAAAGCGGCCGCGGTAATGGTCTGTGGTGACCAGCGCGCTTAGTTCGGCCGCGTGGAAGATCACTTCAAGTTCGGTACCCGTCAGGCGCGTATTGATCGGTACCGACACCGCGCCCAGCGCATTGAGCGCCAGAAAGCTCTCCACCCATGCATGACAGTTATGAAACCAAAGTCCTACCCGGTCGCCGGGCCGGATGAACTGCCCCAGGTGCGCAATGAGTTTTTCAACGCGCTCACCGAGCTCGCGGTAGGTTCGCGTATCGCCGTCGATGCGCAGGGCAACCTTGTCGGGATAAAACCGGACGTTGTGCCGCAAGAGGTCAAACAGGCGCACTCCGGTCGGCGCCATCTCAATGTCCTAGAGGGAACTGAAGGGCGCGTTGCGCGTTGCTGGGCTGAAAAGGATAGGGAACTGCCTGCCCCTCACCCAACGGCAATACGCCGATAGCATGACCGGCGGTGGACACCTCGCCTCTTTGATTCAACAAAGCAATCGAGACAGTCACGAAACCGAGATCGCCAATCACCTGCTTGTCAACCACATCGGCAACGGCGGATAAGGCGTCGCAGGCGACATCCATGCGCAAGTAGCGAAACTTCATTCGCCAAAGCCAGCCCTGAGCGCCAAGACCATCCTTGACCAGTTGCACCAGCACGTGCTGCTTCCAGGATCCATTGATCAGGACTGAGGGTAACTTGTCGTGGCCGGTAGCAAAGGTCTGGTCGTAGTGAATACGGTGCCAGTTCTCCACACATGCCGACCAACGCATGATGTGCGCAGTAGTAATGACACCCTTGTCCACAGTTGCCAGACGCTCGCCGATGGTAAGAGTATCGAAAGAGAAGGCGGTGCGGGCCATGCGGTTCATCTCCAGATGAGGGTCTGACGGTTCACCAGCAGGACTTCGCCAGTTTCCGTTCTGAACTCGGTCTCGATGTCGACCAGGAGCATTTGGCCTGACTTTCCATCTTTCAGAACGACATTGGCGTAATGCGCCTGAGCCACACAAAGCTCCCCCACAGCAAGATTACGAAAAAATTCAATCTCGTTACCGCCATTGAGTAGCCGCTTGAAGGGGGAAACGATAGGCTCAAGCCCAAAGAAAACGCCATCGTTGCCAGCAGTCCCATCAGCATCAGGGTCTTGCTGCACCGACACCAGCGGGTCGGGGGCGTAGGGTGGGGTGCGAAAGGCATGGACCGGATACAGCGGTGGCGCCACCACTGTCTTGTAAGGCGTGCCGGCGGCATGGGGCTCGTCATAGTAGGCAGGGTCCGGATCCATGATGGCTTGGGCGAAGCGGCGCAGGGTGTCGCGCTCGAGAGGCATATGCGCAGGCTTGGCCGGGCCCCTCATGCCAACGTACTGGGCGAAATCAGCTGTAGTGAGAGTCACAATCTGCACCCTCTTTAATTGGCCGCTACTGCGCGCCGGTAGCTGTCCAGATGACCGCCGCGCATGACCTTGCCCGGCAAGGGATGACCGACGATGATTTCGGCTTCACGGGCGACAACCAGCAGACGCTCCAGATCAACACCAGTCTCGACGCCGATCTCCTGACACAGATGAACCAGATCCTCTGTGGCTATGTTGCCCGGCGCATCCTTAAAGCCGGCGTAAGGGCAGCCGCCCAAGCCGGCAACAGCAGAGTCGAAATCGTCCACGCCCATTTCCATGGCGGCCAATGCATTTGCCAAACCCAAACCCCGCGTATCGTGCAGGTGTAGATTGATCTTTTGTGCCGGCCAGCGGTCCTGCACCTTGCCGACCATGCGGCGCATGGCCAAAGGATTGGCCCAGCCCATGGTGTCCGCCAGTTGGATGAATTCGATGGTCAGGCCGTTATCTGCCGCCATTTTCATGAGGCGATCGATCAAACCGACTACGTGATCATGATCAATATCGCCCTGGTAGTTGCAACCGAACGCAGCCATCACACTGACCTCATTGGCTTCCACGCCAAAGCGCTGAAAACCTTCGATGCGCTTTTCCGTCTCCACAAAGGTTTCGGCGATGGTCCGGTTGGTGTTTTTCATGGAGAAAGCTTCGCTGGCCGTGACGCTAAGGCTGCCCTGCACATCAAGCTTTTGAGTCATGACCGCGCGCTGTAAACCCTGTGTGTTCAGGTACACGCCTGTATATCGGGTGCCCTCCCGGCGCTTCATGCCCGCCACCACATCCTCCGCATCGGCCATCTGAGGGACCCACTTAGGACTGACGAAGGATGTCACCTCAATTTCGGCGAAGTGACATTCCGACAACATGTCAACCAGACGGATTTTCTCGGAGGTGGCGATCGGATTCTTCTCGATCTGCATACCCTCGCGGGGCCCAAGCTCATGAATGCTTATTTTCTTTGGTAGCGCCATGGTGACCTTTCGAGCGGAATCAGTTCACTTGTTCATCGAATAAAAGGCCATCACCTCATCAACACGCTCGCGCGGTGGGTTGGCATTCATCCACCCGTGACGGCTCTGCGAAAGACCTACGGACTGTCGAAGGGAAACCAGCATTTCGGCCATCTTTAGTGTCACGGCAATACCGTCCATGATGGGCACGTCTCTAACACGATTGATGCCATGGGTCGCCAACAGGATGTTCAGGGGCATCTCTCCAGGGATGATCACATCGGCGCCCTGCTCAATAAGCTGAATCGCGCTGAGTTCAAAGCGCTCGATCAGCTCTCCTGGGTCATTCCAGGCTTTGAGAACATCATGGAAAGTAAACCCCACCGGACGAACGCCGGCGCACCGACTGGCCACGCCGTACAGGCCGATCTGCTCCTGATACAGCGGCACCATCCGATCTATAAAAAGCATCAAGCCAAAACGCTGGCCCAACATACAAGCCATGTGGATATTGGCTTCGCCGTAACCAACAACAGGCATATCTACAAGGCTTCGAATCTCGCGGATATAGGGGTTGGGCAAGGTACACATGGCATAGGCATCAAAGCCTTCATCCTGCGCCTTGATAGCCTGACTAAACCACTGCGATGCATGCATTGTGTACAACGCGGCATAGGAAATGTCAGTGCCGGGATAGTTGCTCGGGTAGGTGCCTTCACGCACGCCGTGCATGACCACTTCTGTGCCAGGGCTTACTACCTTGCGGATATGGGTCTCGATGGCCTGCTGGTAGGCCGGAAGATCCCCAAGGGCGGTAAAGCTCTGATGCCATATTTTCATGTTGTTCCTTTGAAGTCCTGACAGCGGGCACAGCCCACGGCTGGCACCTGTCATGCAGTGAAGCGCTCAGTCAATACGAATCTTGGCACCGCTGATGGTTGAACCCCAACGCCCGAACTCCGCGTCAAGGTAGCTTGAAAAGCTCTGGGCGCTCCCGCCAGCCGCCTCCAGCCCGTTCTTAAGCATAGTCTCTTTCATGGCCGGATCTGCCAGCACAAAATTGATCTCACGATTGATCAAAGCGACGATGTCTGCAGGAACCTTGGCAGGGGCCAGCACGCCAAGCCACAGTCGACCGTCCAGCGCCACTCCCTGTTCAGCCAATGTGGGCAAGTCGGTCGCCCACGAAACCCGTGCAGGCGCAGCAACGCCGAGTAACTTGACCTTGCCGGCGCGGTGGTTGGGCTCGGCCAATGTCAGCGGCACCATCATAGAGTCGACCTGACCGCCGATGACAGCGGTAATGGCAGGTGCTGCGCCCTGAAAAGGCACGTGAATCAAGTCCAGGCCAGCGGCTGATCGGAGCATCTCCATGGCGACATGCGAAGAGCTTCCGGTGCCCCAAGATGCGTAACTGAAAGTGCCTGGCTTGGCCTTGGCTGCAGCCATATACTGAGCCAGCGACCCTGATGGCTTGCTCGGATTAACGATAAGGGCCATGGTCAGAAAACCAACCAGACTCACGGGTGCAAAGTCGCGTTTGGCGTCATAGCGCATCTTGCTGTAGACGTGCGGATTGATCGAATGCGTATCTGCGGCCGTAAACATGATGGTGTAGCCATCGGGTGCCGCGCCTGCGACGAACTCCGAACCAATCATGCCGCTAGCGCCGGGCCGGTTGTCCACCACCACCGTTTGCTTAAGCCGCTCGCTCAGCTTGCCGGCCAACGCGCGAGCAATAACATCGGTAGAGCCACCTGGTGGATAGGCAACCACCATCTTGATGGGTTTATCTGGGTAGGCAGCCAGTGCACAGACACCCAATGCACCCAGGGTCAACCCGCAGGCTAACTTGAGGATTTTCGAAAATAGACGATTCATGATTTGCCTCCTTGTGATTTTGTGGCAAGACTGGATGCAAACATTCGGGCGAGTCTCAAGGAAATGTGACAAGCATGTTTGCTGAGAACCACTATAGCAAGGCGACAGAAAATGTAATAGCATGTTAACGTTGTTTATTCATAGGTGAATGTTATGGAAATACAGCATGTACGACACTTCCTGGCGGCGGCCGAAACCGGCAATCTGACGCGGGCCGCTGAGGCATTGGGAATCGCCCAGCCCGCACTCAGCCAGTCTCTCAAACGGATGGAAGACAAGCTGGGCGTACGACTTATCAACCGATCGCGCAGGGGCATCACTCTCAACCCTGTCGGCCAGGCCATTCTGGAGAACTTGCGGGCAGGAATCAGCCTCCTGGACGAAGCTGCAGCGAAGGCTCAGCAAATTTCATTGGGGCTGGCCGGTACAGTGACTGTCGGCTTAGTGGCTTCGGCTATCTACGAGGTCTTGCCGCGTGCACTCAAAAATTTCAAGCAGCAGTTGCCCGATGTACGGGTCGTGTTGAAGGAAATGGGAAACATTCAGCAGGTCAGTGCACTCGAACGCGGCGAGATCGATATCGGCATTCTTTACACACCAGTTACGGTTTCAACCAAGCTTCGCCAGCAGGTACTTGCACGTTATGGCCTGATTGCTGCAGTTCATGAGGGCGTTCGTATAAGCAAAGATGGTCAGGTATCGCTGCAGGACCTCGCACGCGAAGGTTTGATCATGCTGGATCAAGAGCAGGTGCCTCTGATGCGTGCAGGGATCGTCAACGCCATGTTCAAAATGAACGAGGAATGCAAAGTCGTACAGGAGGTCAGTCGTACCTTGACCGCGTTGGCCTGCGTCGCCAATGGAATGGGCGTTTCATTACTGTCCAGCGGCACGCGCCAAATCCAGATGCCTGGCGTGCGCTATTGCGAGGTGCGCGAAAAACAGCTTCTACCGCAACTGCAACTCAGTGCCGTCTGGCAGGCCAGTTCACGCCCGACCCTGATTGATCGCTTCGCTCGCGTGCTCAAGGCAAGTTCTGCAGATCTGCGTTATTGAAGCAGGACCAGTTTGCAAAAAAATGGGGGACAACATGCCACTCAAGGGAATGAATGCGGTGATTACGGGTGGAGCCGGTGGCCTGGGCATTTCGACGGCGCGGCACTTCTTGGCTGCCGGCGCTCGCGTGCTGCTGGCCGATGTGGATGAATCGGGGCTGGCGCAG
>CAXNKH010000056.1:0-8345 GCA_964202765.1 Burkholderiales bacterium
GGCGCCTTCAGTGGCAAAGACCCGAGCAAAGTGGACCGTTCTGCCGCCTATGCCGCACGCTATGTGGCGAAAAACATCGTCGCTGCTGGCTTGGCCACCAAGTGCCAGATCCAAGTGGCCTATGCCATCGGCGTGGCTCGGCCCATGAACGTCACCATCAGCACCGAAGGCACCGGCATCATCGACGACGAGAAAATCGCCGCCCTGGTCAGCGAATACTTTGACCTGCGACCCAAAGGCATCATCCAGATGCTGGACCTGCTGCGCCCGATTTACGAGAAGACCGCCGCTTACGGCCACTTCGGCCGGGACGAGCCCGAGTTCAGCTGGGAACGCACCGACAAAGCCCATTTTCTGCGTGCTGCCGCCGGAAAATAAATTCAACCCGCTTTTCAGCGGCTCTTGAAAAGCCTGAAAAAGGCCGTATCATTAGCACTCGACTGAATTGAGTGCTAACAGCGCCTTTGCTACCGACCCCTAGCCACCCCCTCTTCTGAGGGGGTGTATTAGTTTTTTACTTCTAACCCTTGTTTCAAAAGGAAACACCATGAAACTGCGTCCTCTGGCTGACCGCGTGATTGTCAAACGCGTTGAAAATGAAACCAAAACTGCTTCCGGCATCGTCATTCCCGACAGCGCCGCTGAAAAACCAGACCAGGGCGAAGTCCTGGCCGTGGGTCCAGGCAAGAAAAACGACAAAGGCGAGTTGCTGGCCATGAACGTCAAGGTCGGTGACCGCGTTTTGTTCGGCAAGTACAGCGGTCAGACCGTCAAAGTCGATGGCGACGAGTTGCTCGTGATGAAAGAAGACGACCTCTTTGCGGTCGTTGAGAAGTAAATTGCTTGCGGGACAGACCGGCGCGTAGTGACGCTCTGTCCTCAACTGAATTGATTATTTTTGAAATTATTGGAGTCATAACATGGCAGCAAAAGACGTAATTTTTGGCGGCGAAGCCCGTCAACGCATGGTTGAAGGCGTGAACATTCTCGCCAACGCCGTCAAAGTCACCCTCGGCCCCAAGGGCCGTAATGTGGTGCTCGAGCGCTCATTCGGCGCCCCGACCGTGACCAAGGACGGTGTGTCCGTGGCCAAGGAAATCGAACTCAAGGACAAGCTTCAGAACATGGGCGCCCAAATGGTCAAGGAAGTTGCTTCCAAGACCTCCGACATCGCTGGCGATGGCACCACCACGGCGACCGTGCTGGCCCAAGCCATCGTGCACGAAGGCATGAAGTACGTGGCTGCCGGCATGAACCCGATGGACCTCAAGCGCGGCATTGACAAAGCGGTCTCCGCCCTGGTTGCCGAGTTGAAAAAGGCTTCCAAAGCCACCACCACGTCCAAAGAAATCGCCCAGGTTGGCTCCATTTCGGCCAACAGCGACGACGCCATTGGCAAGATCATTGCCGATGCCATGGACAAAGTCGGCAAAGAAGGCGTGATCACTGTGGAAGACGGCAAGTCGCTTGACTCCGAGCTCGAAGTGGTTGAAGGTATGCAGTTTGACCGCGGTTACCTGTCGCCCTACTTCATCAACAACCCCGAGAAGCAAGCCGCTTTGCTGGACAACCCTTTTGTGCTGCTGTACGACAAGAAAATCAGCAACATCCGTGATTTGCTGCCCACCCTGGAGCAGGTTGCCAAGTCGGGTCGTCCGCTGTTGATCGTTGCTGAAGAAGTCGAAGGCGAAGCCCTGGCTACTTTGGTGGTCAACACCCTGCGCGGCATTCTGAAAGTGGTTGCTGTCAAAGCTCCAGGTTTTGGCGATCGCCGCAAAGCCATGCTCGAAGACATCGCCATCCTGACCGGCGGCAAAGTGATTGCCGAAGAAGTCGGTATGTCACTGGAAAAAGTAACCTTGGCTGACCTCGGTTCTGCCAAGCGTATCGAAGTCGGCAAAGAAAACACCATCATCATCGACGGCGCTGGTGCCAACGCTGACATCGAAGCCCGCGTCAAGCAAGTACGCGTGCAAATCGAAGAAGCAACCAGCGATTACGACCGCGAAAAACTGCAAGAACGGGTTGCCAAACTCGCTGGCGGCGTGGCCGTGATCAAGGTCGGCGCTGCCACCGAAGTCGAGATGAAAGAGAAAAAAGCCCGCGTCGAAGACGCTCTGCACGCAACCCGCGCCGCAGTGGAAGAAGGCATTGTGGCTGGTGGCGGCGTGGCTTTTCTGCGTGCCAAACAATCCGCTGGTGTGATCAAGGGCGACAACGCTGACCAGGATGCCGGCATCAAATTGGTGATGAAAGCGATTGAAGCACCGCTGCGCGAGATCGTCTACAACGCTGGCGGCGAAGCTTCGGTGGTGGTGGCTGCAGTGTTGGCCGGCAAGGGCAACTACGGCTTCAACGCGGCCAACGACACCTATGGCGACATGATCGAAATGGGTATTCTGGACCCAACCAAAGTGACCCGCACCGCACTGCAAAATGCAGCGTCTGTGGCCTCCTTGATGCTGACCACCGAATGCATGGTGGCTGAGGCGCCAAAAGCCGAAGCCGGCGGCATGCCTGGCGGCATGGGCGATATGGGCGGCATGGGCGGCATGGGCGGCATGGGCATGTAATGCTTCTTGCCTGAGGGCGCATGGCGGCGTTGCAAACGCTTGCCGTACCACGTTGGTACTGTCATCGCATTTGCGCCTTGCCCTGCACCCTCATGCTGCATCGATAAGCTTTATCGCACTCGACAGAAAACAAAAAACCCGCAGGCCTCGGCCTAGCGGGTTTTTTTAGGGTCTTTTGTAACGGGATTGACCCCAAGTCGTCCGTTCAGGGCAGCAAGGTGATGCCAGTCAAACCCTGAGTTTTTGCAACAACCCGGCGGTGGAACCGTCCAGGCCTGCCACGTCACCACTGGCCAGTCGGGGCGCTATGTCTTTGGCCAGCTGTTTGCCCAGCTCGACGCCCCATTGGTCAAAGCTGTTGATGCCCCAGAGCGCGCCACTGACAAACACCCGGTGTTCCTGTAAAGCGATAAATGCCCCCAGACTGACCGGGTCCAGCCGCCCTAGCAGCAAAAAAGTACTGGGACGGTTGCCTTCGAAGCGTCGAGGCCCTTCGTCCCCGGTATCCGGGTCGTCCTGACCCAACATCAATGCCCGGGCCTGGGCTAGGGCATTGGCCAGCAGACCTTGATGGTGCTCTGGCAAACCATGCTCAGCGGTCTTGACTGCAACAAACTCCACCGGAATCACATCGCTGCCTTGGTGAAGGTGCTGGAAATAGGCGTGCTGGCCATTGGTCCCGGGCTCGCCCCAGAGCACGGGCGCAGTCGCATAAGGCAAGACCTGTCCGTCCCGGTCCACCCGCTTACCATTGCTCTCCATCTCGAGCTGCTGCAGGTAAGCGGCGAGTCGGCGCAGAGCGCTGTGGTAAGGCGCAATATTTCGACTTGAAAACCCGTGGAAATTGCGGTACCAGACGTCGATCAAGCCGAGCCGAATCGGCAGATTGCTCGCTAAGGGCGCAGTTCGGAAGTGCTGGTCCATGGCATGAGCGCCGGCCAGAAAATCACGGAAATCCCCAGCGCCAATGGCAATGGCCAGTGGCAAGCCGATGGCCGAGCACAGCGAGTAGCGGCCGCCGACCCAGTCCCAAAAACCAAAAATGGTGCTGATGCCAAATTCACGCGCCGCAGCAACATCGGAGGTCAGCGCCACAAAATGACGCGCTACATCGCTGCCGCCATTCGCCTCGTACCATTGTTTGGCCGACAAGGCATTGCGCAGGGTCTCGCTGGTGGTGAATGTTTTGCTGGCAATCAGGAACAGCGTGCTCGCGGGTTGCAGGCGCTTGAGAGTGGCTGACAGCTCGTGACCATCCAGATTGGAGACGAAGTGGAAGCTTTGGTCTGGCGTGACCAAGGCATTGAGTGCCAGCACCGCCATCAAGCCGCCTAAATCCGAGCCGCCGATGCCGATGCTGACCACATCGGTGATGGACCGGTCGGCTCGCACTGCCTGGGCGAACGCCAGCATGGCGTCCAGCGTCTTCTGCACCTGAGCCTGCTCGCTTGCAAGCTGGGGGCTAACTAGGCCGGTCTGCACAGCATTTGCCGGGCTGCGCAACAGCCAGTGCAGCACCTGACGTTGTTCGGTGGTGTTGATGATCTCACCGGCGAACATGGCATCCCTGTGCTGTTCGATCCTGGTCTGTCGCGCCAGATCAAACAGCAGCTCCTGCGTACTCAAATCGATCAGGTTTTTCGACAAGTCGGCAAAGACACGGGGCGCGTCTTGGCTGAAACGCTCGAATCGCTCACCATCCGCAGCAAAAGCGGCGCGCAAATCGAAGCGTTTTCCACTGGACTCAAACTTCCGGGTCAGCGCGGCCCAGGCAGGCGTTCGATCGCAGCGGATTGGGCCGGCCATAGCTGATTCAGGCCGCCAGCAACAGTTGCTCAAGCCGAACCGAATCGGCGCAAAACGCGCGAATGCCCTCGGCCAGCTTCTCGCTCGCCATGGCGTCGTCATTGAGCGCCAGCCGGAAAGCCGCCTCGCTGTAGTGTTCCACTGGCAGGTCCAGCGCCTGGGTGGTCCGAGCGTGCAGCGCCGGCTCCAGCGGCTCGCGGCTCGCCGCCAGTTCGGCCAACAGTTCCGGGCTGATGGTCAGCAAGTCGCAGCCCGCCAGCGCCCTGATCTGCCCGAGGTTGCGAAAGCTCGCCCCCATCACCTCGGTGGCGATGCCCCATTTTTTGTAGTGGTCGAAAATTTTCTTGACCGCCCGTACCCCCGGATCGTTGCCACCCGCATTGGCTGCCTCGTCCCAGTGGCTGCCAGCGGTTTTTTTGTACCAGTCGTAAATGCGACCGACAAAGGGCGAGATCAGCTGCACCTTGGCCTGGCCGCAGGCCACCGCCTGACAAAAAGAGAACAACAGAGTCAGGTTGGTGTGAATCCCGCCACGCTCGAGCTGCGCTGCGGCGGCAATGCCCTCCCAGGTCGCTGCCACCTTGATCAGCACCCGTTCCTTCGGAATGCCCTGAGCCCGGTACAGCGCCACAATGCGCTCGCCCCGTGCCAACGTGGCCGCACTGTCAAAACTCAAGCGGGCATCGACCTCGGTCGAGACCCGGCCCGGAATAAGGGACAGAATTTCGCAGCCAAACCGCACCAAAAGCCGGTCCACCATGTCGTCCAGCGCACAGCCACGAAACTGATTCACCGTATCCTGCAGCAAGGGCGCGTAGTCGGGCTTTTGCACCGCCTTCAGAATCAGCGAGGGGTTGGTCGTGGCATCGGTTGGCAGCCAGGCCGCCATCTGGTGGAAGTCACCGGTATCGGCCACCACGGTGGTGAGCTGCTTGAGTGCGTCGAGTTGGTTCATGGCGTGCCATCATAAGGCCAGCCCTGTCTCAAGCTCGTGACAGCGCCTTATTTTGTGGCCACAAGTGACTGCCCCAGATGCACCGGCCCATACCAAGCCCGAGTCCGGCTGCGGGTATTGTCGCTGTCGCTCATGATGCCCAAGCCGATCAAGGCACCGGGAGGCTCGCCGAACACTTTCTCAAAATCAGCCCGCACATCACGCTCGTAGTCCAGCCACTGGTTGAGCTGGCTCTGGCCCGACTCGACGACCAACTTGCGGATGCGGTCGGTGCGTTGGCTTACGATCACGCTGCCGCTGGGGCGGCTATTGCACCAGACATACATCAGCGTGGCATAGGGCAGCGCTTCACCGGTCAACGCCTGCGAAAGTTCAGACAAGGCGGCGTTGCTCATTGAAAAACTTCTGCGATCACCTTCGAACACCAGAACCAGCCGCACCGGCGAGTCCGCCCGCTCGCGCAGTCCCAAATCGGCGCGCTCCATCAATTCAGGAACTTTCCACGAAAACCGAACGCTGGCCAGATCCTGTGGCTCAACCCGCAAGGTCTGGCGCAACAGGCTGGCCGATGACTCCGATCGCGCTGCGATGGCCGCCCTGCCGTCGATGTGGGTCGGCAGGTACTGGGTCGCCGCCTTGCCCGGCAACAGCATATGCTGCCAACCGGCCAGCGACGCTACTGAAATGGAATTCGAGCTGTTCAGCGCAGCAGGAACCGCTTGTTTGGCAGAAGGGGCTGACAAAGGAACGACCGAACAGGCTGCAAGCGCAAGCAACAAACCGAGGAGAAGAAATTTGATCAGAAGTCTCAAAATGGTTGGCGCCGTTTGAATTTCAACCCCACTGTGCCGATTGAATCTTGACCAGGGGCTTTTACTGGTTTGATTTCTGCCAGCGGTGGATAACTATAGCTGCTTCCTGTTTCCCTTTCTTTTTTTATCTGACCTCCCAACACATAGTCTCTTATCGACCGTGAAATTCGGGACTGCGTTTCTCGGCAAATGCTTTGCGACCTTCTTTGTAATCCTCACTGGTGAAACAGGTGTCCACCATGGTTTTGACAGCCGCCAGATCGCGCTCGTGCGGGTTGATGCGTAATTCCAGCAAAGCGCGCTTGGCTGCCGCCAAGGTCAAGGGTGCGTTCTCGCAGACCATTTGCGCATACGCATTGACCACAATGTCGAACTCATCGACGGGAATGACCTGCTTGAGCAGGCCGATGCGCAGTGCCTCTTCTGCATCAAAAATACGGGCACTGAAAAACAAATCGGCGGTATTGGCGACACCGATCACTTCGGTAAAACGTTTCACGCCATCGAACGCATAACCCAGGCCGAGTCGGCCAGCCGGCATGCGGAACTTGCCATCTGCCGCGGCCATGCGAATATCGCAATTGAGTGCCAGACCCAAACCACCCCCCATGCAGATGCCGCGGATTTTGGCCAGGGTTGGCTTAGGGCAATCGAGCACCGAGGCATAACCGGCTTGGGTAGCTTCGTTGTAATGAGTGCTGGCATCGCCATTGCGGTGAGCGTTGAATTGGGAAATATCGGCACCCGAGACAAAGGCTTTGTCGCCCGCGCCTTGCAAGACGATCAAGCGCACTTTCGGGTTTTCCGTCATGGCCTGCATGGCCACAGGCAAGGCGCACCACATATCGTAGTTCACCGCATTGAATTTGACTGGATTATTGAACGTCACATAACCGACATGGCCTTGCACATGGTGATCCAGTTGGCCTGCCGCTTGTGGGGTATCGCTCATGGTCAGATCACTTTCTTCAATTTGAATTGCGCAATGGCATCGGATGAGTAACCTAATTCACCCAAAATATCGTCATTGTCTTCACCCGACTCGCGTTGTGTGAAGCTCACCGCACTCGGTGTGCGTGAGAGTTTGAAGGGTTGTGCCACTACCCGGATATCACCGCGACTTGGGTGCTTCAAGTCCACCGCGGCTTGCAGGTGCTGCACCTGGGGGTCTTCAAAGACCTGTTGCATGTTGTAGATGGGGCCACAAGGCACGCTCGCATCGTTAAGGGCTTGGACCCAGTGCGCGGTGGTATTGGTGGCAAAAACTTTGTTCAATTCGGAATTTATAAATCCGCGGTCGGCCAGCCGTCCGGGGTTTAATTGGTAGCGCGGTTCGTCACGCAAATCCAGCCGCCCCAAAACTTCGCACAAGGCGCGGTATTGCTTGGTGCCCGAGGCGCCGATGTTGAAATAACCATCGCTGGCTTTAAATGCGCCCATGGGTGTGGCGAACGGGTGGTCGTTACCGCTTTGCTCTGGGATCTCGCCATCGATCAAATACCGGGCCGCTTGAAAGTCACACAGGCTGATCATCGATTGCAACAGGTTAGCTTGCACCCATTGTCCACGGCCCGAGGTGTCGCGTTCCAGCAGCGCGATCAGAATGCCAGTCGCGGCAAAGACGCCGGTGCTCGAGTCGGCAATGGCAATGCCGGCACGAACCGGGCCTTGGCCTGGCAGACCGGTGACCGACATCATGCCGCCCATACCCTGGGCAATTTGATCGAAGCCGGGGCGCTTGCGGTAGGGGCCATCTTCGCCAAAACCGGAAATGCTGGCCAGCACAATGCGCGGATTGATGGCGGCCAGGGTGTCGTAATCAACGCCCAATCGGAACTTCACATCGGGTCGGAAGTTCTCGACCACCACATCGGCTTGCGCCACCAGTTTGTAAAAAATTTCCTTGGCCTCATCCTCTTTCAGATTCAGAGAAATGGAACGCTTATTCCGATGCAAATTCAGCATGTCGTAGGTATCTCGACCACCCAACGGACCTTCATCGGTGTCCAATCCTGCAGGGAATTCGATGCGGATCACCTCGGCGCCGAAATCGGCCAAGATACGAACACAGGTCGGGCCAGACCGGACACGCGTCAAGTCCAATACTTTAAAGCGTTTCAAGGCTTTGGAGTCAGAGCTTAGGGGATTCATGGGCGGTGTCCTGACAATAAAAAGGGCGACGACAGGGTGTTCAGCCTT
>CAXNKH010000057.1:0-8330 GCA_964202765.1 Burkholderiales bacterium
AAGGCAAGCCGGTGGCGCCGAGCTTCTTGCTGGCTTGCGCCCTATGGGCCGATGTGCGAGATGGCTGGGCCGCTCGACTGGAACAGCGCCAGCACTCGCACCCGGCCTTGCAAGACGCCATAGACGACGTGTTCAATGCCCGTATTGGCGATGTTTCGGGTCGCGGCAAGCTCGCATCCGATATGCGCGACATCTGGATGATGCAGCCCCGTTTTGAAAAGCGCGTAGGCAGTTCCCCGTTTGGCCTGGTGGATCAGCCGCGTTTCCGTGCAGGTTTTGATTTCATGCGATTGCGCTCCGATGTTGGTGAAGTCGAAGAGGTGCTGGCTGACTGGTGGCAAGAATTCAGCATGGCTGACGACAACCTGCGCCAGGATCTGGTCGACCAGGTGCGTGAAGAGCAGAACAAACGGGCCCGCAGTCACCGGGTCAAGGTCGATTCGACTGATACGTCAACGCAACCGGTGACCGAGACGGAGTTGTCTTTTGACGCCGCGCCCAAGAAGCGACGTCGGCGCAGGCGAAAAAGTTCTGAAGGCGGGACGGCGGATGCCAGCATCGATGGCATCGAGCAGGCGTCAAAAACAGATTAAGTCGGATTGCGTATTTGAGCCCCGTCCTCCGACCTGCAGTCACGGCCTACATCGCATTAGGGGGCAATTTAGGCGATGCTCGCGCTACGGTGCTGCATGCCATGCAAGCGCTGGACACCTTGCCCGGCACCGAATTGCGGCGCTGCTCCTCGCTGTACCGCACTGCGCCGCTGGCATCAAGCGGGCCAGACTATATCAATGCAGTGACTGAAATCAGCACCAGTTTGGCAGCGTTGGAGCTGCTCAGCGCCTTGCAGAAACTCGAGCAAGCAGCTGGGCGCGAACGACCCTACCGAAACGCGGCACGCACGCTCGATCTCGATCTGCTGCTGTACGGAGATGAGCAAATCGATAGCCAAACGCTGGTGGTCCCACACCCGCGCATGCTGGAGCGGGCTTTTGTGCTGGTGCCACTGGCGCAAATTGCACCTCAGCTTGTGTCGGCGCAGCGGCTGCTAGCGGTGGCCGATCAGGCCATTGAACGGGTTGACTAGTTGAGGACAGCCGCGTAGCCGTCCACACCGATCTGGCTAGCAAGTCTCAGCCAGAACGAAGTCCCGCAACATTAATGAGGTGGGGACAGGTCTGGCGCACTTCCCCGTAATTGGCCGGAGCCGATTACGCAAGTCGCTGCGAACTGTCCCACAAGTAATTAGATGATCTCTGCGATCAATTCGATTTCGACGCACGAGCCCTGGGGGATTTGCGCCACGCCAAAAGCGCTTCGGGCGTGGGCGCCTTGCTCGCCAAAGATCTGGCTGATCAGCTCACTGGCACCGTTGGTGACCAGGTGCTGCTCGGTGAATTCGGGGGTGGAGTTGACCAGTGACATCATCTTGACAATGCGCTTGACCCGGTTCAAGTCACCCACAGCGGCGTGCAAAGTTCCCAGTAAATCAATGGCGACCGAACGGGCAGCCGCTTTGCCTTCTTCCGTCGTCATCGTTAGGCCAAACTTGCCAACCCAAGATTTGCCATTTTTCTTGGCGGTATGGCCACTGAGAAACACCAAGTTGGCGGTTTGCACAAACGGCACATAGGCCGCAGCCGGTTTGGCCGCCGGGGGCAGGGTGATGCCAAGCGCTGTCAGTTTGTCGTAGATGGACATTTTTCTTCCTTGAGTTAATCAGCAGATTGTCACCTTGTTGACTGGTCGGATGTTCATCACTGTCCCTTTCTTGGTTCTGCGGTGCACAAAACGGTTCGCGATCATTTCAGAAAAGACCCACTGGGTTTAGCATTGATCCATGACGCAACAGATGACGACCCATCGATCCCGCGCCCGCTTGCTAACGCCCGCCTTGATCGGTTTGCTTATGGGAGCGGCGTTGCAACTACAGCAGTCTGAGCTGTCGCCCCTGGGTTTGTATGGCGCAGTTCTGGCGCTGGCGTTGCTGGGGCTGCTTGGTTTGAAATTCAGTTCCCCACAATTTCGCACGGTGTTGGTTTTGTTGGCGCTGACCGCCCTGGCCTGGGCCTTGACCGGAATCCGGGCCAGCGCTTTTGACGCCAAATCTCTAGCCCCTGAGCTGCAGGGGCGTGACATCAACGTGGTCGGCGTGGTCAGCGCCATGCCGCAGCGCAATGCCACGGGTCTGCGTTTTCGATTTCAGATCGAATCTGCCACGCTGGCGGGCAGCAAAGTGTTGTTGCCGCCCAGTCTCTATCTGGGTTGGTATGGCGTTGGTTTTTTTGGCGCGCTGCATGAGGGTGATGAGCCCCAGCGGCTCTCTGAATTGCGCGCCGGCGAGCGCTGGCAATTGACGCTGCGCCTCAAAGCCCCGCATGGCGGCAGCAACCCGCACGGTTTTGATTTTGAACTGTGGTTGTGGGAACAAGGCTTGCAAGCCACCGGTTATGTGCGATCCGGCGCCAAAGACCCGCAGCCGCTACGCCTGGAATCGACCTGGCAGTACCCGGTTGAGCAGCTCAGACAAAGCGTTCGTGATTCTATTTTCAAGCGGCTCACGGGTTCGGCGTTTCCGCCTGAACGCAGCGAACAAACCCGGCTCGCCGGCATTGTGGCGGCGCTGGTGGTGGGAGATCAACGCGTGATTGACCGTGCCGACTGGGACCTGTTTCGTGCAACCGGTGTTGCGCATTTGATGGCGATCTCTGGCTTGCACGTCACCCTGTTCGCCTGGGTCGCTGCCCTGTTGATCGGTTGGTCGTGGCGACGCTCTAGCCGCCTGTGTCTGGCTGTTCCGGCCCCCAACGCCGCCTTGTTCGGGGGCCTGGCCTTGGCCACGGCCTATGCGGTATTCAGCGGTTGGGGTGTTCCCTCACAACGCACCATCTGGATGTTGCTGGCGCTGGGCTTGTTGCAGTGGTCTGGCAAGCGCTGGTCCTGGCCCCGGGTTTGGTTATTGGCGGCTGCCGTGGTGGTTTTGATCGACCCCTGGGCCTTGTTGCAAGCCGGGTTTTGGCTGAGCTTTGTCGCTGTGGGTATTTTGTTTGCCGGTGCGGCCGGTTCCGAAGTACAGGCCGTCACCGGCATCAGGCCCCGTGTGCGAACGATGTGGCGTGAGCAGTGGACCATCACTTTGGCCCTGACACCTTTGACACTGCTGCTGTTTGGTCAGGTTTCACTGGTGGGGCTGTTGGCCAATTTGGTGGCCATTCCCTGGGTCACTTTGGTCGTCACGCCGCTGGCCTTGCTCGGTGTGGCGCTGGCGCCGCTGTGGGACGTCTCGGCTTGGGCTGTGCAGGCGCTCGCGGCGTTGCTGCAGTGGCTCTCGGCTTGGCCTTTTGCGACTGTTTCTGTGGCCCAGCCCCCTTGGTGGGCTGGCGTGGCAGGTGTCTTTGGTGGGGCGTTGCTGGTGTTCAGATTGCCCTGGTCGCTCCGACTGCTGGGGCTGCCCCTGCTGCTGCCCGTTTTGTTGTGGCAGGCGCAACGGCCACTAGAGGGTCAGTTCGAACTGTTGGCGGCTGATATCGGTCAGGGCAATGCGGTCTTGGTGCAGACCGCTAAACACGCGCTGGTGTTCGACGCCGGTCCACGTTTCTCGTCCGAGAGCGACGCCGGCCATCGGGTTCTGGTGCCCCTGCTGCGCGCGCTTGATGTCCGGCTCGACACCCTGGTGCTCAGTCACCGGGATTCGGACCACACGGGCGGCGCCCCGGCTGTTTTGGCGATGCAGCCGGGCGCCGAGTTGCTCAGCTCAATTGAAGAAGACCATGAATTGCACTTGTTGCGTCGAGGTCGGCGCTGCGAGGCCGGCCAGAGTTGGGTCTGGGATGGTGTGCGCTTTGATGTGTTGCACCCATTGGCTAGCGATTACGACATCAAAAATAAATCTAATTCCCTGTCCTGCGTTCTGCGGATTTCCAATGGAGCGCAGACCGCCTTGCTCACTGGTGATATTGAGGCGGCGCAGGAAGCCCGCCTGGTGGCCGATGCCGCACCGTTACGCGCCGATGTCTTGCTGGTGCCACACCATGGCAGCAAGACTTCCAGCAGTGCGGCGTTCCTCGATGCGGTTCAACCCCGGTTCGCCCTGATCCAGGCTGGCTACCGCAACCGTTATGGCCACCCGGCAGAGCCTGTTTTGCTGCGTTATGCGCAGCGTCACATTCGCGTTTTTGATTCGCCGCGTTGTGGTGCTGCCACCTGGCAGTCGGCCCGGCCGAAAGACGTCAAATGCCAGCGCACTCAAGGCTTGCGCTATTGGCACCATCGTCTGCCCTAAGAAGTCGAGTTCAGGTCTCTGAGGGAATCAGGAATTCCTGGCTGATGAGGGCGCCCAAATCATTGACCCGGTCCAAAAACTGGGTCAGGTAGGCGTGCAGGCCGGTGGCAAGAATTTCATCGATGCGCCCATATTTGAGCTCAGCACGCAGCTTGCCGGCCCGGCGATGGGTTTCACCAGACTCTGCGTTGCCCACCAGGGCCAGATTGTGGTGCACTTCATTCATGCTGGCATGCAGCGAGCGTGGCATGTCAGCACGCAAAATCAGCAGCTCGGCCACCCGTTCAGGTTTAATGACGTCACGGTACACCTTGCGATAGACCTCAAAGCCTGACACGCTGCGCAAAATCGCGCTCCAGTGGTAGAAATCGTATTCCTGTACCTTTTGATTGGCCGTGTCAAAAAAATCATTCCCCGCCGAATGGAACTTGACATCCACCAGGCGCGCGGTGTTGTCCGCGCGTTCAAGAAAGGTGCCCAGGCGCAAGAAGTAAAACGTTTCATCCATCAGCATGGTGCCTACGGTGACGCCACGCGACAGATGGGAGCGGAACTTGACCCATTCAAAGAACTGACCGGGGTCGTGCTCAAAATCGCCGTCCCTGAGCATTCGCTTGACCTCCAGCCAGGTCTGATTGAGTGTTTCCCAGACCTCGGTGGTTAAGGATCCGCGCACGGCCCTCGCATTTTCACGGGCAGCGCTTAGGCAGGAGATGATGGATGACGGGTTTCCCTCGTCTTTCACCATGAACTCCATCACACCCTGCGCCGTCACATCGCCATGCAGCTTGGCATAAGTTGGCAACAACTCGCTGATGGACAGAAGGCCTTGCCAGCCCAGTTGCGCCACGGCGTGCGACTGCGGCAGCAGAGCGGTTTCCCATATGGCCGTCATGAGAAAAGCCATGCATCTGAATGCTTTCATGATTTTCCTTGTTTGTTCTCGGCTTTCTTGACCTCGCGCGCCACCGCTTCGGCCAGCTCGATCACCGCCATGGCGTAGTAGCTGCTCCAGTTGTAGCGGGTGATAACGTAGAAGTTTTCAGTGCCAGCCACATAGCTGGGCGCTGCATCGCCGTTTTGCAGTTCGATCAGGGCCAACGGGCCGCTGTGTTGCAATGCGGCGCCTTCGAGCAGCACGCCTTTGGCCTGGAAACTGGCCACGCTAAAAGTGGGCAGGATGTCAGGAAGCATCAAGCCGTCCAGATCGAGCCGGGCGAGGTCGAATGCCAGCGGGTAATGCGTCGCCATGCCCCTGTTCCAGCCATAGGCCTGCAGGTAGTTGGCGACCGAGCCGATGGCGTCGGCCGCGCTATTGAACAGGTCGACTTTGCCATCACCGTCGAAATCGATTGCATGTTGGGCCCAGCTCGAAGGCATGAACTGGGGCATGCCCATGGCGCCGGCGTAACTGCCGCGCAGGCTCAAGGGGTCGACCCCGCCGCGTTGGGTGAAACTGAGGTAGCGCTCGAGCTCGCGCATAAAGTAGGCGCTGCGCTCCCCGGCACGCGGGTGGCTGCTGGGGAAATCAAAAGCTAGGGTGCTCAATGCGTCGATGACACGAAAGCTGCCCATTTGCTGGCCGTAAATGGTTTCTACGCCGATGACGCCGACAATGATTTCGGCCGGCACGCCGCTGCGCTCTTGAGCCCGCTCCAGATTGGCCCTATGGGTTTGCCAGAAATCGACACCAGCCTGAATCCGCAGCGGTTCGATAAAGCGGCTGCGGTAAACCCGCCAATTCTTGGCCACACCGCGCGCTGCCGGTGTCATGAGTTGGACGATGCGAGGCACCATGCGCGCTTGACCCATGATCTCGCGCAGCCATGGGCGATCGAGCCCCAGCCGCTCAGCCATCTCGTCAGCCGCGCGCATGGCATCAGCGCGATTGCCGTAGCTCTGGCCCGGGGTCGGCTGCTGGACTTTGCTGGCGACCGGTTTCTTGCTTTTGGCTGCGGCAAGTGCCCCGGTGACCAGGAAGCAGGAGATGAGAAGCAGCAGGCAGCTGATTGAAAATCTTGAAGGCGCTTGCATGCGATGGTTGGGTTCAGGGATTGAGATTCGCTATGCTCTAACCTTAACATTTTGTTGAATATTTGGAAGTCTGGAGAAGATTGTGAGTAAGACCGGATACTTTAGCCACGCTGACAGCTACAAACATGAAATGGGACGGGGTCACCCCGAATGTCCCGCGCGACTTACCGCCATCGAGGACCGCTTGCGGACCAGTGCCGCTATCGAAGGTTTGGTGCGGCTTGAGGCGCCGCTGGCTGAGCTGCTGGACATCGCCCTGGGCCATAGTCCAGACTATGTGCAAGAGCTGCAAGACATGAGCGAGCGTTTGCGTGAAGGCTTGAGCGAGGGCGGTCGTCATTACGCCCAGCTCGACCCCGACACCGCGCTCAATGCGGACACCTGGGATGCGATTCGCAGGGGCACCGGCGCCACGCTGGCGGCCGTCGATGCGGTGATGGCGGGCGAAATCGACAATGCGTTTTGCGCCGTTCGGCCACCGGGCCACCATGCCTGTTACGACCACGGCATGGGTTTTTGTTTCTTCAACAATGTGGCGATCGCTGCTAAATATGCGCTGGATCGCCACGGCTTGGAGCGGGTGGCGATTGTGGACTTTGATGTTCACCATGGCAATGGCACCGAGGACATTGTGGCCGGTGACGACCGGATTGTAATGGTGAGTTTTTACCAGCACCCGTTCTACCCGCAAGGTGGCTCCCGTTCAGTCTCCGCCAATATGGTGAACCTGCCGATTCCGGCCTTCACCGCAGGCGATGTGATCCGACCCCTGATCGAGCAGCATTGGCTGCCGCGGCTCGAAGCGCACCGGCCTGAGCTGATTTTGATCAGTGCCGGTTTCGATGCGCACCGCGAAGATGATCTGGGCCAACTCGGCCTGGTCGAGGCCGATTACGCCTGGATCACCCGTCAACTCAAGGAAGTTGCCAAACGTCACGCCAAGGGCCGCATCGTCTCCAGCCTTGAAGGCGGTTACAACCTCAGTGCCCTGGGACGCAGCGTTGAAGCGCATCTGCGGGCACTGGCCGAATAGAATCACTGGCTTGGAATAGAAAATTATTTCCATCCCCCAAAGTTTAGGAGTGGCTCAATGAAGGTCTTGGTAGGCGTCAAGCGAGTGGTCGATTACAATGTCAAAGTGCGGGTCAAATCGGACAACACGGGCGTGGATATCGCCAACGTGAAGATGAGCATGAATCCGTTTGATGAAATCGCGGTGGAAGAGGCGATTCGCCTCAGGGAGAAAGGGGTGGTGACCGAGGTCATCGCCGTGTCTTGCGGTGTTTTGCAATGCCAAGAAACGCTGCGCACGGCCATGGCGATTGGCGCTGACCGTGCCATTCTGGTCGAGACCGGCGAAGAGTTGCAGCCCTTGGCCGTGGCCAAGCTGTTCAAAGCCCTGGTTGACAAAGAGCAGCCTGGTTTGATCATTCTGGGCAAGCAGGCGATTGACGACGACTGCAACCAGACCGGACAAATGCTGGCCGCACTGTGCGATTTTCCGCAAGCCACTTTTGCCAGCAAAATCATTCTGACTGACGGTAAAGCGATCGTTACCCGGGAAGTCGATGGCGGTCTGGAGACCTTGACGATCACATTGCCGGCGGTCATTACCACCGACTTGCGTCTGAACGAGCCGCGCTATGTCACGCTGCCTAACATCATGAAGGCCAAGAAGAAGCAGCTCGACATCTTCAAGCCCGAAGATTTGGGGGTCGATGTCAGTCCGCGCATCTTGACTCTCAAGGTCAACGAGCCGCCCAAGCGCAGCGCCGGCATCATGGTGCCCGATGTGGCCACCCTGGTCGACAAACTAAAAAATGAAGCCAAAGTTATATGATCGCACTCGTCATTGCTGAACACAACAACTCGACCCTCAAGGGCGCTACTTTCAATACGGTTACAGCTGCTCTGCAGTGTGCTCCCGAGGTTCATGTTCTGGTGGCCGGCGCCGATGCCGGTGCGGCTGCTGCGGCGGCGGCCCAGATTGCCGGCGTGACCAAGGTGTTGCACG
>CAXNKH010000058.1:0-8258 GCA_964202765.1 Burkholderiales bacterium
TTATTTCTTCAAAGCCCTGATGTCAGGCGAAACCTCACACAACGCTGGCGGCCTGATTCGGTGGCCCGCTATTCTTGTGCTGCCGCTGGGTTTTGCTCTGATGTGGTTGCAAGGCATGGCTGAGATCATCAAGCGAGTGGCCTACCTGAGGGGTCTGTACCAAATGGACACGCACTACGAAAAGCCTCTGCAGTAAGCACAGATCGTCGGTTCAGAAAAACTTCAGTTACTGATTCAGGAATAAAAAATGGAAATGGTCAATTTCGCGCCCGTCATGTTTGCGGGCCTGGTTGTCATCATGCTGATCGGCTTTCCTGTTGCATTCTCCCTGGCCGCCCTCGGCTTGGGCAGCGCTTTCTTTGCTATCCAGATGGGCTGGTTCCCTGCCGCTTTCATGGGCAATATGCCGATCGCCATTTTCTCGATTCTGAGCAATGAATTGCTGCTGGCCATTCCCTTCTTCACTTTCATGGGAACAATTCTTGAGAAGTGCGGCCTGGCCGAAGACATGCTTGATTCCATGGGCCAACTGTTTGGCCCAGCCCACGGCGGCATTGGCTACTCGGTGATCATTGTCGGCTTCATTCTGGGTGCCATTACCGGCACAGTCGCAGGCCAGGTCATTGCCATGGCCCTGATCTCGTTGCCAGTGATGATGAAATACAACTACAACATGCGCTACGCCACCGGCGTGCTGGCCGCATCAGGCACCATCACCCAACTGGTTCCACCTTCCTTGGTGCTGGTGGTGTTGGCCGACCAGTTGGGCCGCTCGGTGGGCGACATGTACAAAGGTGCCTGGGGCCCCTCGCTGATTCAGGTCGCCATGTTCATGATCTACACCTTTGCGCTGTCCAAGATCAAACCCAGTTATTTACCCTCCATCCCCAAAAGCGAACGCACCCTCAACGGCTGGGCACTTTGGAAGAAATGCCTGCGTGGCATTATTCCCTCGGCCGTTCTGATTTTCACCGTTTTGGGCTCGATGGGTGGTCTGCCGTTCCAGAAACACGCGATCGCCACCCCGACCGAAGCCGGCGCCATGGGCGTGGTCGGTGCTTTGTTGTTGGCCGCCATGACCCGTCGCCTGACCAAGGACCTGATTTGGCAGGCCATGACCGGCACCATGCGCCTGACCGCCATGGTGGTGTTCATCCTGATCGGTTCGCGTGTATTCAGCCAGGTATTCCAAGGTGTCGATGGTGCCAAGTGGGTCGAACATTTGCTGACCGGCCTGCCCGGTGGCCAGGTTGGCTTCCTGATCGTTGTCAACGTCTTTGTCTTCTTCCTGGCGTTTTTCCTCGACTTTTTCGAGATTGCTTTCATCATCGTTCCGATGCTCGCGCCAGTCGCTGAAAAGATGGGGATCGACCTGATCTGGTTCGGCGTCTTGCTCTGCGTCAATCTGCAAACCAGCTTCATGCACCCGCCGTTCGGCTTCGCGCTGTTTTACTTGCGCGGCATTGCCGACACCCTGTTCAAGGACAAGCGGATTGACCGAGCGGTCCTGTCCAACGACATTTACCTCGGTGCCATTCCCTGGGTCGTGATGCAAATCATTCTGGTGGTGATCGTCATTTTTGTGCCGCAGTCTGTCACCATGTTCCTGGACAAGGAAATTGTGGTTGACTTGGATCAGGTCAAGATTGAAATCCAGGTTGAAGAACCCAGCGCAGCCGTCAGTGCCGAAGATGAGCGCAAGGCGATGGAAGATTTGTTCAAGAACGCCAAGTAAATCGTCACGTCGAATCTAGGTTTCATGGCTTTCGATGGCTTTCCCGCGCCCTTTGAATTTAACCCCCTGGAGGGCGGCATCGTCAAAGGCCGGGCGTTCTCTCTCACGTTCAAGCTTTTGACTTTTATCTTGGTGGCCGGTTGCACCGTCTGGGGCGTTCATTTGTGGCGAGAAGGGCTGCTCGGCTCGCCAGAATCGAATGGAGGTTGGTGGCTGGTGGCAGCCTTGTCCTTGCTCCAGATCACCGCCTTCTACATTTGGCGCAGTCAAACCAGCATCAGCGCCAGCCAACTGAAGCAAAACTGGATCTGGGACAAGGAGATGGCGATCCCCGAGCTGTCTTATGCCAAGTTGATACGCTGGCCAGGGTTTGACTGGCTGATTGCGCCACGGCTTTATGTGCGCTCGATGGGCGGTAAATTTTCCACCTTCTACAGCGCAGACCCCCGTGTTCTGGCTGAGTTTGAACGTCTGTGCGAACAATTAGAAAAGTCCCGTTAACTTGTCGTTAACGGGACTTCTTAAATCCGCCCCTGCAGCAGGGGTCTCAGTTCAGTTGAATCACAGTTTCGCACTTTGCATGTAGCGATCGAAAGTGGCTTCGGTAAAGCGGAACCAGAGGTTGGAGTCGGCACGGAACTTGGAATAGTCCTCATAGACTTTCTTCCAATCCGGGTTCTTGGCCGACAGTTCACTGTAAAGCGCCATGGCTTCTTTGAAAGCCAGGTCCATCACGTCTTTCGGGAAGGGGGCCAGCTTGGTGCCCATGCCGACCAACTGCTTTAGGGCATCCGGGTTTCTGGCATCGTATTTGGCCTGCATGTCACTGTGGGCAAAGGCTGCCGCTGCCTCGACAATGGCTTTGTATTCGGCTGACAAAGCATCAAAGGCTTTTTGATTGATCAGGAAATCGACCTGGGGACCACCCTCCCACCAGCCAGGATAGTAGTAGTGGGGCGCGACCTTGTGGAAACCCAGCTTCAGGTCGTCGTAAGGACCGACCCACTCGGCCGCATCAACCGTGCCTTTTTCCAACGCGGTGTAAATTTCGCCGCCGGGAATATTGGCCGGCACGCCGCCCATGCGCTCAAACACTTTGCCGGCAAAACCACCAATGCGCATTTTCATGCCCTTGATATCGGCAATCGACTTGATTGGCTTACGGTACCAGCCGCCCATTTGAGCACCGGTGTTGCCGCCGGGGAAGTAGGTCATGCCGTACTTGGCATAGAACTCACGCATCAGTTTGCCGCCATTGCCGTGGTAGGACCAGGCCGTCATTTGACGGCTGTTCAGACCGAAAGGAATGGCGCAGCCCAAAGCAAAAGTCTCGTTTTTACCGAAAAAGTAGTAGGGCGCGGTGTGGGCGCATTCAATCGAGCCATCCTGCACCGCATCGACCACACCAAAAGCCGGCGTGATTTCGCCACCAGCGTGGGTGGAGATCTCGAACTTGCCACCGGTCATGGCCTTGACCTGTTTAGCGAAAACTTCAGAGGCGCCGTACAGCGTGTCGAGCGCCTTGGGGAAACTCGACGACAGACGCCAGCGAACTGTGGCCTGGGCGTGAACAGCAGGCGCAACGCCGGCAGCGAGAACACCCGCGATACCAGCTTGCGTAATAAGGGAACGACGATCCATGAGTGAACTCCTTGTTGAAGACTTGCGGATCAACCCGCTTTAGGCTTTGCGAATCAGTTTTGTCCCCGACTAACTGGACAAAAATCAGTGTGAAGTGTATAGGGCATTTTCAATCCCAGCATTAGGATTTACCCTCGCGTGCCACAAGCCATAAGGTTGCCCTGAGCCCGGCAAATTAACAAGGCAGCTCCCTGCCCGATCAAGACATCAAGCTGCGGCCTTGAGCGAAGCTGCAGGTCGCGCCACCAAATCGGGGAATCGGTGACGGATGGAAGCCTCAATCCCTGCAGCATCGAGCCCCTGCAAAGCCAGCAACTTGGCCGGGTCGCCGTGCGTGGTGAATTCATCGCTCAAGCCCAGTTGCAGCACCGGCTTGAGCAGGCTTGCATTCTGCAAAGCCTCCAACACCGCGCTGCCGGCACCCCCCATGACAGCGCCCTCCTCGAGCGTGACCAAGGCCTTGTGCTCTGCGCCCACCTGCAGCAACAAAGCCAAATCGAGGGGTTTGGCCCAGCGCATGTTGACCACCGTGGCGTTGAGCTTGTCAGCGGCAGCCAGTGCCGGGTACAACAGCGTTCCAAACACCAAGATCGCAACACCCTTGGCCGCCGGCTTGTCACTGGCCGATCGCCGTACCTCACCCCTGCCAAAAGGCAATGGTTCCAGCCCGGGTTGCAGCGCCACACCCACACCGGCGCCCCGTGGATAACGTACAGCCACCGGATGGTTCTGGGCAAACGCGGTGCTGAGCAGTTGGCGGCACTCGTTTTCATCGGCCGGGCAAGCGATGCTGACGTTGGGGACGCAACGCAGATAGGCTATGTCGTAGGCCCCGGCGTGGGTCGGTCCATCGGCGCCGACCAGACCGGATCGGTCCAGCGCAAACACCACCGGAAGATTCTGGATCGCCACATCGTGAATCAACTGGTCGTAAGCTCGCTGCAAAAAGGTCGAGTAAATCGCCACCACCGGTTTCAGGCCTTCGCAAGCCAGGCCCGCGGCAAAGGTGACTGCGTGCTGCTCGGCAATGCCAACGTCGTAATAACGCTGCGGGAATTTCTGCTCAAACTCCACCATGCCGGAGCCCTCGCGCATCGCCGGCGTGATGCCGACCAAACGCGAATCCTGCGCCGCCATGTCACACAGCCACTGGCCAAACACCTGGGTGAAAGTGGTTTTGGCGGGGGTTGTCGATTTTTGCAGCCCCACTGCCGGGTCGAACTTCCCCGGTCCGTGGTAGGCCACCGGGTCAGCTTCGGCCAGTTTGTAACCCTGTCCTTTTTTGGTCACCACATGCAGGAACTGCGGGCCCTTGAGCCGCTTGATGTTCTTTAGCGTGGAAATCAGCGAGTCCAAGTCGTGGCCATCAATCGGGCCGATGTAATTGAAACCGAATTTCTCAAACAGCGTGGCCGGAACCACCATGCCTTTGGCATGCTCTTCAAATCGCTTGGCCAGCTCGAACAGCGGCGGCGCACCCTTGAGCACCTGTTTGCCCACGTTCTTGGCGGCCGCATAAAACCGTCCACTGAGCAACTGTGCCAGGTAGCGGTTCAGCGCACCGACCGGCGGACTGATGCTCATGTCGTTGTCGTTCAACACCACCAGCAACTTGCAATCCTCCACACCGCCGTGGTTCAGGGCCTCAAACGCCATCCCTGCGGTCAGGGCACCATCGCCAATGATGGCGACCGCGTGGCGGTCTTCGCCTTTTTGCCGTGCCGCCAGCGCCATGCCCAAAGCGGCCGAAATCGAGGTGCTGGAATGAGCCGTGCCGAAAGCGTCGTATTCGCTCTCACTGCGCTGCGGAAAGCCCGCCAGACCGCCGAGCTGACGCAGACTGGCCATGCGTTCACGCCGTCCGGTCAGAATTTTGTGCGGGTAGGTCTGATGGCCCACATCCCAGACCAGCCGATCGTGCGGGGTGTTGAAGACATAGTGCAACGCCACCGTAAGCTCGATTGTGCCCAAATTCGAACTCAAGTGGCCGCCAGTCTGCGACACCGCGCTGAGCAGGTAAGCGCGCAACTCGTCAGCCAAGCGCGGCAGTTCGCTGCGCGGTAATTGACGCAGCGCCTTGGGGTCGTTGATGCTTGCTAACAAGGGAGGGGTCGTATCGGACATCAGTTCACTCAATTGGGGCGATTCACCATCATATCGGCCAGCGCTCTCAGGGCCTGAGTATCCGACAAGCCGCTGTCATCAAGCGCATTCAAGGCCTGTTCCAGCAATTCCTGAGCATAGGCTCGCGAGCGCTGCAAGCCCAGGACCGACACATAAGTCGGCTTGTTTTGCTGGGCATCTTTTCCCGCCGTCTTACCCAAGGCGCTCGAGTCAGCCGTGACATCCAAAATATCATCGACCACCTGAAAAGCCAGTCCCATGGTCCAGCCATAGTCAGACAGCGCTTTCTTGATTTCGGGACCAGGCCAAGCACAAGCCCCACCCATCATCACACTGGCGTGCAACAAGGCACCAGTTTTGTATCGGTGCATTTCACACAACTGATGTTCAGTCAGGCTGAGTCCGACGCTGTTCAGATCAATCGCCTGGCCTGCCGCCATACCCGCGCTGCCAGCAGCTTGCGCCAGCAATCGGCACAGTCTTGCCTGAATTTCGGCCGGGACACCCCCCTCATCGAGTGTCAGCAGCTCAAAGGCCTTGGCCTGCAAAGCGTCTCCAGCCAACATGGCATTGGCTTCACCAAACTTGACATGCACCGTGGGCTTGCCGCGGCGCAACAAGTCATTGTCCATGCAGGGCAGGTCATCATGCACCAGGGAATAGGCGTGAATCAGCTCAACAGCACAGGCTGATCGCAGCACGCCAGCCGCCGCCCCGGCATGGTTCTTGGGTTGCGACCCAGCCACGGCCTGGTAGGACGCCAACACCAAAAGCGGGCGCAGGCGCTTGCCCCCATCGAGCGCCGCATAGCGCATGGCTTCGGTCAGGGTACGCGTTGCCTCGGGTTGTTGGCTTGCAAGGCAAGCGGCGCTGAGCCAACGCGACAAAGCCTGCTCCACCGCATCCTGCCACTGCACACTCCATGGGCCCAATGCAAAAGCGGACCCTGGTCTCACTCGGCAGTCCATGGCCTGAGCTTTCCTTGATCAAGCAGCTTGATCTGATTTTCAACGGCCTCGAGCTTGTCACGGCAGAACTTCAACAGTTCGGCCCCACGCTGGTAACCGCTCAGCATCTGATCCAAGGGGAGTTCACCCGATTCCAGACGTTGAACCAAGCTTTCCAATTCCTCCAGAGCAGCTTCATAACTGGCGGGCGAAACGAAGGCGGCTGGCTTGATGAGGGACCTGGGCATAAATAAAGCATAAATGAAAGACTTCATTATGTCCAATCCAAGCTTGCGCCCATTCAAGAGATTTAAAAACCCTGGCGTCATGAAAATGCCCTTTGGAACGCGGCTCGCATCAACAGGGGATACCGCAAGCACCCCAAGCCAGCAGCCGGTCCCGGCTACAATCCCAGCTCTTCACCGGCCGGCTGACCCCAGCGCTGCCGCCCCTTGTTAGCGCGCACTTTGACGCCCCTGCTTAGGGTCAGGTCCCCCCGATGTCTGATTTAAGTCTTCGCCTGCAGCAGGCCAACAGCCAACTCCCGGTCTCCAGCTATTTTGACGAAGCGCTCTACCAGCGCGAGATGGCGTCGATCTTTCGCCAGGGCCCGCGTTATGTCGGCCACAGTCTGAGCGTGCCTGGGCTTGGGGATTACCTGGCCTTGCCGCAGGAAGCGCAGGGCCGGGCACTGGTTCGAACGCCCAAGGGCGTGGAGCTGATTTCCAACGTTTGCCGCCATCGCCAAGCCATCATGCTCAAGGGGCGCGGCTCACTCGCGGCCCAGTCGGGCGGCAACATCGTGTGTCCGCTGCACCGCTGGACTTACAACGCCGCTGGTCCCGAAGCATGCGGCAAGCTGCTGGGCGCACCGCACTTTGAGCAGGACCCCTGCCTGAACCTGCGCAACTACGCGCTTACCGAATGGAATGGTCTGCTGTTTGAAGACAATGGCCGCGACATCGCGAGCGACTTGGCCGGCATAGGCCCGCGCGCCGACCTGGATTTTTCTGGCTATGTACTCGACCACGTCGAAATGCACGAGTGCAACTACAACTGGAAGACCTTCATCGAAGTCTATCTGGAGGACTACCACGTCGGCCCGTTTCACCCCGGGCTCGGCGGCTTTGTCAGCTGCGAAGACTTGCGCTGGGAATTCAAAGACAATTTCTCGGTCCAGACCGTGGGCGTGGCCAATCGCCTGGGCAAAGCAGGCAGCCCGGTTTACGAGCGTTGGCAAAATGCCCTGCTGAACTACCGCTCTGGTCAGCCTCCCAAATACGGCGCGATCTGGCTCACCTATTACCCCCACATCATGGTCGAGTGGTATCCCCATGTGCTGACGGTCTCGACCCTGCACCCCATGGGTCCGCAAAAAACCATGAACATGGTGGAATTTTTCTACCCCGAAGACATTGCCGCTTTTGAGCGCGACTTTGTTGAATCGCAGCGGGCCGCCTACATGGAGACCTGCGTGGAAGACGACGAAATTGCCGAGCGCATGGACGCCGGACGGCGCGCCTTGATGCTGCGTGGCGACAACGAAACCGGGCCCTACCAAAGCCCGATGGAAGACGGAATGCAACAGTTTCATGAGTGGTACCGGAGACAAATTCTATGTTCACAACCCTGATCTCAGCCGAACAACTGCTGGCCCTGCAGACCAGCCGTCAAGCCCTGGTGGTTTTCGATTGCAGCTACGAATTGATGAAGCCTGAGTCCGGCGCGGCCCAGTACCTCCAGAGCCACATTGCTGGCGCCCTGCATGCCGACCTGCATCATCATCTGAGCGCTCAACCTGGTAGGGCTCA
>CAXNKH010000059.1:0-8182 GCA_964202765.1 Burkholderiales bacterium
ACTGCTCAGTGATCCGGCGCCACATAGCACAGGCACCCCCTTGCAAGACCGGCTGTCTTTGCGACTTGGATCGCTGGCTGCGCTGGAATATGTGCGAGAGTTGTCTGGGGATGAGGCGCGCGTGCTGCGCGGTGCCATCGGCATCGGTCTGGCGCAAGACGAAGCTGTGCCCCTGCCTAGGCAGGGGGTGACCGCCAACATCAGCCTGGACCGGTTGGACCTGGACGCCTGGAATACGGTTTTCTCGGGCGCCACCGGTGTCAATGTGTCGGCCGGCTTGGGCCGGGCCGCAGGCCCGCGGCCTGCCGCACAAACCGAGCGAGAGGCGTTGAGTTACCTGCCCAACAGCATGGCGATACGGGCCCGTGAGCTGACCGTGTCCGGGCGCAAGCTGCACCAGATTGTGGTCGGTGGCGGGCGTGAGGGTTTGCTGTGGCGCGCCAACCTGGACGCCACCGAGCTCAATGGCTACCTTGAATACCGGCAGTCGTTGGGTGCTGAGGCGGGACGGGTTTATGCCCGACTTGCACGCCTGACGCTGGCCCCTTCAGGCGCCAAAGAGGTGGAAGAGTTGCTGGAGGAGCAACCGGCGAGCATTCCAGCGCTTGACATCGTGGTGGACGACTTGGAATTAAGAGGGAAAAAATTAGGTCGCGTAGAAATCGAAGCCATCAATTCGAGTGCGGGGACTGGGGTGCGCGAGGGTGCGGGACGCGAATGGCGACTCAACAAACTCAATATCCGCACACCAGAGGCGCAATTCACCGCCACCGGCAATTGGGCCGCGCTCACCACCTCGGACGCACCGGGTGCGGTTGCCCAGACCAACGCACGGCGACGCACGCAGATGCAGTTCAAGCTGGACATCGCTGACGCGGGAGAATTCCTCATGCGCTTTGGCATGAAAGACCTGGTTCGGGGCGGCAAGGGCAAGATGCAAGGGCAGGTGGGTTGGTTGGGCTCTCCTTTGACGCTGGATTACCCGACCCTGGGCGGCGCTTTCCATGTCAATGTGGAAACAGGGCAGTTCCTCAAAGCGGACCCTGGTATCGCCAGGCTGTTGGGCGTGCTCAATCTGCAAGCCCTGCCACGTCGCCTGACACTTGATTTCCGTGATGTGTTCAGCGAAGGATTTGCTTTCGACTTTTTCAGAGGCGATGTCACGATCGAGAAAGGCATGGCCAAAACCAACAACTTGCAGATGAAAGGGGTTAATGCGGCGGTGCTGATGGAAGGCGAAGCCGATATTGCCAAGGAAACACAGGACATTCGGGTGGTGGTGGTGCCGGAAATCAACGCTGGAACGGCGGCGCTGATTGCCACGGCGATCAATCCGGCGGTTGGCCTGGGCACTTTTTTAGCCCAGTTGTTTTTGCGCCGGCCTTTGATTCAATCGAACACCCAGGAATTCAGGGTCACCGGCTCCTGGACTGATCCCCAGATCCAAAAGGTCGAGCCCAAACCGGCGGGCAAGTCGGATCCCAAGGCCGCAGAGCAAGGGGTGAAGCCATGAAAGTTGCTGCCATTCAAATGGTTTCGGGGCGCAGCCTGGCGACCAATCTGGCGCGGGCCGAGGCTTTGTTGACTCAGGCCGCACAGGCTGGCGCTGAGTTGGCCTTGCTGCCGGAGTATTTTTGTTTGCTGGGACAAGTTGACACTGACAAACTGGCGGTGCAAGAGCGCCTGGGCCAGGGCCCAATTCAGCAATTTCTTCTCGATACGGCGCGTCGGCTGGGGCTTTGGATAGCGGGCGGGACTCTGCCGCTGAGCCTAGACGACAGTGCGAATACGCGACAGGTCTTCAACAGCACGCTGGTGTATTGCCCCGAAGGGGAGTGCGTGGCCCGTTACGACAAGATGCACCTGTTTCGTTTTAACAATGGGCAGGAACGCTATGACGAGTCGAGGGTGTTGCGCCCGGGCCAGCAGCCCCAGACTTTTGACTTGCCCTCACGTGACGGCAAGCTTTGGCGCATTGGTCTGAGCATTTGTTACGACGTGCGGTTTCCCGAGTTGTACCGGCACTATGCGCAGAACGGCGTTGCATTGATGCTGGTTCCCAGTGCTTTCACCTACGGCACGGGACGTTCGCATTGGGAGGTCTTGCTGCGGGCGCGAGCGATTGAAAACCTGGCTTTTGTCATGGCCGCAGCCCAGGGCGGGCGGCATGAAAATGGGCGCAGCACCTGGGGCCACAGCATGCTGATCAACCCCTGGGGCGAGGTGTTGAGCGAGCTGGATCAGGGCGAGGGCGCGGTCGTTGCCGAACTTGATTTTTCCTTGCTGGAACAATCCCGCAGCCAACTTCCGGCGCTAGAGCACCGGATCCTGTGTCTTCGAGACGATGGAAGTGAAGGCTGCAGTTGAGCTGGCCAATTTGCTGCGTGATGTCTAAGAACTTTTCCTGGACAAGTTCTCAAGCTCAAGACGGTTTGTTTTTGTCTGTGACTGTTTCGGGCGTCTCGGGGTCAGCGGTTTTTGGGTCGGTCGGCAACTCCCCATTCTGGCGACCCGAGAACATGGTCCACCAGACAATCAGCAACAAGATCAGCAAAGCACCGAGTGCTTCGAGTAAAAGCCAGGTCATAAATCGTCTCCCGAGTTGGACCGCAACGGTTCTTATTGTAGGAATGCTGGCCGCTTGTGGCAGCGTTCCCCAACCCCATACGGTGCCCACCCTCCCTGTGGCGGCAAGTCAACAGCCCGCCCCCAAGACCGGGCAGTCCGAAACCGCTTTGCCGGCGTTTGTGCTGCAAGCGAAAAGTCGCTGGACCCCGGTGGCCTGGTCCGAGCTGCCAGGTTTTAGAGAGGATACGCTGTACGAGGCCTGGAACGCTTGGTTGAAAAGCTGCGAGCGCAGCTCCATGGCACTGGCCTCTCTGTGTCCCGAGGTCCGCCGCTTGAGCCTGGGGAGCCAGCAGGAGAAGCTTGATTGGATCAAGAACCGGTTGCAGCCCTATAGCGTCGAGTCTTTGCAGGGAGAGGCAGAGGGTTTGCTGACGGGCTACTACGAACCGATGCTGGAAGCCTCGCGCGTGGCGACTTCCCGGTTCAAGGTGCCGCTGTACCAGCCCCCGCTGGGTCTGGGGCAGCGCAAGCCCTGGTACAGCCGCGAGGAAATAGACACGCTGTCCTTGGCGCAGGCCGAAATGCGTGGCCGCGAATTGGCTTATTTGGCCGACCCGATTGACGCCTTGATGTTGCAGATTCAGGGTTCGGGGCGGATCCGTTTGTTGCAGCCCGACGGCAGCCACCGCATGATTCGGCTGGCCTTTGCCGGTACCAACGATCAACCTTACAAAAGCGTGGGGCGCTGGTTGCTCGACCAAGGGGCGCTGAAAGATGCCTCCTGGCCGGGCATCAAAGCCTGGGCCCGGCAGAATCCGCAGCGGGTGCAGGAAATGTTGTGGAGCAACCCGCGCACCGTGTTTTTTAGGGAAGAACCACTGCTCGATCCGGATGAGGGTCCGCGTGGCGCCCAGGGCGTGGCGCTGACACCGGGACGTTCCATCGCGGTCGATCCGCTGAGCATTCCCTACGGCACGCCGGTTTGGCTCTCTAGCACGGGGCCGCAGATCAATTTGCAGAAACTGGTGTTGGCGCAGGACACCGGCTCGGCCATTGTCGGTGCGGTCCGCGCCGACTACTTTGCCGGTTGGGGCGCCCAGGCCGGCGAACTCGCTGGGCGACTCAAACAGCGCTTGCAGCTGTGGGTGTTGTGGCCCAAGTAGGCTATCTGGAGCAGGGCTATTGGTATGGAATTACACTTTGCCGGAATGAACACTGGACCCCGCGGGTCCGCCTTGGAGATCTGAGAACATGAACGCACCGCTGCCCGAGCACATCCGTCAAGCACTGGAGAGCGTGCGAATTGACGACAAATACACACTAGAACACGGCCACGCCTTCATGAGCGGGGTGCAGGCACTGGTAAAGCTGCCGATGCTGCAACGCCTGCGCGATCAGGCTCAGGGCAAGAACACGGCCGGTTTCATCAGTGGCTACCGTGGTTCGCCCCTGGGCGGCTACGACCAGGCGCTGTGGCAGGCGGCAGAGCACCTCAAAGCGCAGAACATTGTGTTCCAACCCGGCGTCAATGAAGAGTTGGCGGCCACCGCTTTGTGGGGCACCCAGCAGCTGGGTTTTGCCCCACCCGGAACAAATAAGTTTGATGGCGTGTTTGGCATCTGGTACGGCAAAGGGCCGGGTGTTGACCGCTGCTCCGACGTGTTCAAGCACGCCACCATGGCCGGCACCACGCCCTGGGGTGGCGTGTTGGCCGTGGCCGGTGACGACCACCTCGCCAAGAGCTCGACCGCGGCCCACCAGAGCGACCACATTTTCATGGCCTGCGGCCTGCCCCTGTTTTTCCCGACCAGCGTCCAGGAAATTCTGGATCTGGGCTTGCACGCACTGGCCATGAGCCGGTTTTCCGGCGTCTGGGCCGGCATGAAAACGATTCAAGAAATCGTTGAATCCAATGCCACGGTCATGGTCGACCCTGACCGGGTTCAGATCAAACTCCCGACCGATTTCCAGATGCCAGTCGGCGGTGTACATATCCGCTGGCCTGATACGGCGTTGGAACAAGAAGAGCGGCTGTTTACCTTGAAATGGGCTGCGGCCAAAGCCTATATACGCGCCAACCGCCTGAACCACAACGTCATTGAGGGCGCGAACGACAGGTTCGGTCTGATGGCCAGTGGCAAGGCCTACAACGACACCCGTCAGGCCTTGATCGATTTGGGACTGGACGATGCGACGTGTCGCCAGCTGGGTATTCGCCTGCATAAAGTGGCCGTGGTGTGGCCGCTGCAAGTCGAACTAACCCATGAATTTGCCAGCGGTTTGCAAGAAATCTTGGTGCTCGAAGAAAAGCGCCCGGTGCTCGAACTCCAGCTTAAAGAGCAGCTCTACCCTTGGCGTGCCGAGCAGCGACCGCAGATTTTTGGCAAGCTCGACGACAGTGGCCAGGCCCTGTTGCGTTCTCATGCCGATTTGACGCCGGGCTTGATTGCCCGGGCCATTGCCCAGCGCCTCAAGCAATCCGGCATTCTGCAGGGCGCTGGCAGCGAGCTGCAGGCTAAGGTCGATACCCATTTGGCCATGCTGGCGGCCAAAGAGCAGGCCATGCAGGTGCTGGAAGTCGCCGCCGAGCGCTCGCCCTGGTTTTGTTCAGGTTGCCCACACAACACATCGACCAAAGTGCCCGAGGGCTCACGCGCCATGGCCGGTATTGGCTGCCATTTCATGAGCCTGTGGATGGACCGCAACACCGAGGGCTTTACCCATATGGGCGGCGAAGGCGTGCCTTGGGTTGGGCAGCAAGCGTTTTGCACTGACCAGCACGTGTTTGCCAATATTGGCGATGGCACTTATTTTCACAGTGGTTCACTGGCGATTCGGCAAAGCATTGCCGCTGGGGTCAACATCACCTACAAAATTCTCTACAACGATGCCGTGGCCATGACCGGCGGCCAGCCGGTGGGCGAGCGGCCACCGCCCAGCGGCAGCCTGGGCGCATCGGGCCATTCGGTGGCGCAGATGGCGCAGTCGATGCGGGCCGAGGGGGCCAGCGGCATTGTGGTGGTGACCGATGAGCCGTACAAGTACCAGAACATCAGATTAGTCGAGGGCGTTGCCGTGCGCCATCGTGATGAGCTTGACGCGGTTCAAAAAGAGTTCCGAGCTATCAAGGGCACCAGCGTCATCATTTATGACCAGACCTGCGCCACCGAGAAGCGGCGCCGCCGCAAGCGTGGCACCATGGTTGATCCGGCCCGACGCGTGGTGATCAACGAGCTGGTGTGTGAAGGCTGTGGTGACTGCAGTGTGCAAAGCAATTGTCTGTCGGTGGAGCCGCTGGAAACCGATTTTGGTCGTAAGCGCACCATCAACCAGTCCAGCTGCAACAAGGACATGAGCTGTCTCAAGGGTTTTTGTCCTAGTTTTATCACGGTCGAGGGCGGCGCGCTGAAAAAGAAAGAAAAACAGCAAACGCTCTCGCCCCAGAGTTTGGGTGCCGTGCCTGCGCCGTCGCTGACCCCCCTCTTTCCTGACCAGGTCTGGGGCATCGTGGTCGCGGGTGTGGGCGGAACCGGCGTCATCACCGTGGGCCAGTTGCTCGGTATGGCGGCGCATCTCGAAGGCAAGGGCATCGTGACCCAGGATGCTGGCGGTCTGGCGCAAAAAGGCGGAGCCGCCTGGAGTCATATCCTGATCAGCTGCGACCAGGGTGCGATTCGAACTACCCGAGTCGGTATGGCTGCGGCCGATTTGATCATTGCCTGCGACCCGATCGTCAGTGCATCGAAAGAAACCCTGGTCCGAATGCGCGCAGGCCGCACCCATGTCGCCCTCAACGCCTATGGCACACCGACGGCCGAGTTCGTCAAAAACGGCAACTGGCAAAACCCGGCAGAGCGATGCGCGTCTGACATCGCGCAGGCCGTAGGCGATGCGGCCCTGGCCTCGTTCGATGCCAATGCTTGCGCCACCCGCTTGATGGGCGACAGCATCTATACCAACCCGATGCTGCTGGGCTTTGCTTGGCAAAAAGGCTGGATTCCGCTGGGGCTGGCGTCCTTGATGCGGGCCATCGAACTCAATGCGGTGGCTGTGGCCAAGAACAAGGAAGCGTTTGAGTGGGGGCGTCAGGTAGCGCACCAGAGGGCTGCGGTCCAAGCTTTGCTGATGCCGGCGCAGATCGTGCAGTTCCAGCCGCGGCAGTCGCTGACCACAGTGATTGCGCGCCGCCATGAGTTCCTCATCAGCTACCAGAACTTGGCTTATGCGCAGCAATACCAGGTGTTTGTGGAGAAGGTAAGACGGGCCGAAGAAAAGCTTGGTTCAGCCAGGACCACATTGACCGAAGCAGTCGCGCGCAATCTGTTCAAACTGATGGCATACAAGGATGAGTACGAAGTGGCCCGGCTGCACAGCGACCATGGCTTTCAGGCCAAGATCAAAGAGATGTTTGAAGGTGACTTCAAACTCAACTATCACCTAGCCCCGCCCCTGATCAGCAAGCGCAACGACAGGGGTGAACTGCAAAAACGGCAGTTCGGCCCCGCCATGTTGCTGGGCTTTAGGCTGTTGGCCCAACTCAAGGGTTTGCGCGGCAGCGGGCTCGATATTTTTGGCCGAACCGACGAGCGGCGTGAGGAGCGCGCCCTGATTGAACAGTACCGCGCCAGCTTGGAGGAGGTGCTGCAGACACTGAGCGCGGGTAATTTGACGCAAGCCCTGGCCATTGCCCAGATCCCGGAACAAATCAAGGGCTTTGGCCATGTCAAAGCCCGTCATCTTAAAACGGCACGCCCGGCCTGGGACTTGGCGCTGGCCAATTTCCGCAATCCAAAACGACAACAGCAAGCCGCGTGAGTCCGTCCTGGCTGGCCCGGAGCTAGCCCGCATACAATCTGCGCTGGTTATTGGGTTGCGCTGGGTCCTCAGGCGGGTCGGCGCAGCCTGTTTTTATTTATCTTCCCCGGAGTTGTTATGTTTATTTCTTCCGCTTTTGCCCAAACCGTACCGGCCGCTGGTGGCGATATGCAGTCTTCGCTCATGAGCATGCTGCCGCTGGTTCTGATGTTTGTCGTGCTGTATTTCGTGATGATTCGGCCCCAGATGAAAAAGCAGAAAGAGCACCGCAGCATGATCGAGGCGCTGGCCAAGGGTGACGAAATCGTTACCGCGGGCGGCGTGCTGGGCAAAGTCACCAAGCTTGGCGAGAACTATCTCAGTTTGGAAGTAGCTGAAGGCACTGAAATTCAGGTCCAGCGCAGTGCCGTCACCCAAGTCTTGCCCAAAGGCACGGTCAAGTAAATCGTCAGTTCAGGGCGATCATGAACCGTTATTCGGCATGGAAATTCGCGATCATTGCGATCGCGTTTCTGGTGGGCTCGTTGTTCACCTTGCCCAATTTTTTTGGCGAATCACCGGCTGTCCAGGTTTCGCCGGCGAAGGCTTCAGTCAAGCTCGACAGTGGCACGCAAACGCGGATTGAGCAAGCGCTCAGTGCTGCGGGTTTGCAGGCCGAACTGATCGCCTTGGAAGGCGCTTCGCTCAAGGCCCGCTTTGGGACGACTGACCAGCAGCTCAAAGCCAAAGATGCGATTCAAAAAGCCCTGAACAGCGACCCGTCCGACCCCGGCTATGTGGTGGCGCTCAACCTGTTGTC
>CAXNKH010000060.1:0-8175 GCA_964202765.1 Burkholderiales bacterium
GCATCGCTGATGCGGTGTGCGAGCACCGGCACCCCATCGCTCACGGCAAATTTCACAATGTCAGTCAGGTAGTACTCGGCCTGGGCGTTGTGGGTCTCCAGCCGCGCCAACCAGGCTTTGAGCAGCCGAGCCGGAACCGCCATGATGCCGCTGTAAACCTCGGTGATGGCAAGCTGCGTTTGTGTGGCGTCTTTTTGTTCAACAATGGCCCGCACCCGCTCGCCGGCTCGGACAATGCGGCCATAGCCTGTGGGGTCGGAAAAATCAATCGTCAACAGGGCCAACTTGTCGCCGCCACTCTTGGCGATCAAAGCCTGCAGCGTGGCGACTTCGGTCAGCGGCACATCACCTGAAAGCACCAGCACCAGGCCATCATCGGCCAGCACCGGCACCACCTGTTGCACGGCGTGACCGGTGCCGAGCTGGGGCTCTTGCCGCACAAAGTGCACCATCTGTCCGGGAGCGGCTGTCAGACGCGTTGCCGCTTCCACCTCGGCCGCGCCATGGCCAGTGATCACCACAGTGGAGCGCGCCTGCAAAGCCTGCGCCGTCTGCAGCACATGCTGCAACAGGGGTTTGCCCGCCAGCTGCTGCAACACCTTGGGCACACGGCTTTTCATCCGCGTTCCCTTGCCCGCCGCCATGATCACAACATCGATTGCTTTCATTTCAATTCCTTGCCTGTCTTTGGCCGCATTATCCTTTTGTCAGTACGCCACATCAGAAACCTCTCTGATGGCCGCGGCCCTCTTGTTGTTTTAACCCAAACAGTCTGACTATCTGGGTTTATGCTCGGTCCATGTCGAAATTGCTTCGCGTTTATTTGCTCCGCCTTCTGCTGGCTCTGCTGATACCCCTGCTGTCGAGCTGCAGCGTCATGCAACTGGGCTACAACAACGCCCAAGTCCCCCTTTATTGGTGGCTCAATGGCTATTTGGACTTCAGTACGACGCAGTCAAAAGAGGTTCGGGCCGAGCTTGCCAGCGTTCACCTCTGGCATCGCCAGAGCGAACTTCCGCGTTACGCCCTGCTGATCCATCATTGGCAGGGCCTGGTGCTGTCCCAGGTATCAGCCGAACAGGTCTGTGGCCTGTGGACCGATATCAGCGACAACTTATTGCGCTTGCAACAGCAGCTTGAGTCCCCTATCGCTGCGCTAGCACTGACGCTGACACCAGAACAACTCGATCACCTGGCGCGCAAATTTGAGAAGCGCAATCAGAAATGGCGCGAAGAGTGGATCAACGTCAGTCCGGCACAGCAGCTTGAACGCCGGATGGATCAATTCGAGGAACGCACCGAGATGTTGTATGGTCCGCTAAACAAGAGCCAGCTGACCTTGCTGAGAAGTCGGCTGGCCGAATCTGGTTTCGACCCCCAACTCAGGTTGCGCGAAATCGAGCGCCGCCAGCAGGACACCCTGAGCACGCTCAAGACCCTGCAAGCCACCAACGAGGTGAAAGCCAGAACTGACTTGCTCGCACTGCTGGGCCGAATGGCCAATCCACCAGACCCAAGCTACCAGCGTCATCGCGATCGATTGCAGGAACAGAACTGCATGGCCCTGGCCGAGTTGCACAACAGCACCAGCCGAGTCCAGCGCCACAAAGCCGCAGAAAAACTCGAGAGTTACGAAGCGTTGGCGCGGAAACTAGCCGGCCGGCGGAGCTAAAGGCCAAACCACGCCGTTTTCGTTGAGCACCGTGTCCAGCGGTGCATCGTGCGCCTCAGGCTCCAAATCGGGCACAAAGCCAAGGGTAAAGCCCAGGCCCACGGTAAAGGGAAGGGGTTTGAGCTTGGCCAAGGTTCGGTCGTAAAAACCACCCCCATAACCGAGCCGATGCCCTCCCAATCCATAACCCACGCAGGGAACAAACAGCAAAGTTGGCACGATCAATTCGGTATCTTTGGGCTTGGGAATGCCAAACGCATCTTCTTCCATGGAACAACCTGGGTACCAAGCGTGAAAACTCAAGGTTTTTGTCTGCTTGTCGATCACCGGCAAACCGATACGCCTGGGCTGGGGCTCGTCGAGCAGCTCGCCGTCCTCCTTCCAGCGGTGCAGAGCGGGAAGCGGGTCAAATTCACCGTGGATGGGCCAATACGCACCAATCACCAGTTCGTGGCGTCCGAGCAACCAGACCCGCATTAAACTTTGCAGATCAACGCAGCGCTGCTGACGATCGGGCAGACTCAGGCGCTGCGCAATCAATGTCTTGCGCAAGGCTTTTTTTGTCAGCGCCTGGTTTTCCTTAGAAGTGTCCATAATCTCATCATGCAGTTGCCAGCCATTCTGACACCGATCATCCTGTCCGCAGCTCTGTTCGCGGCCTGCGCCGGGTTCACTCAGGCCAACCCCCGGCCACAGAACCTGTCTTCGGCTGACAGCGCCATTCTGGACCTGAACCAAGCCTTCAAGAACGGCGACCAGAAGCGCCTACGCGAATTGCTGCCCAAAGTCCGGGGCCATGCTCTGACGCCCTGGGCCGATTACTGGGAACTCAGCACCCGTCTCGACAAAGCCCAGAGCGAGGAAATTCAAGCTTTTTTCAGTCGCTACGCTGGCAGCTACCAAGAAGATCGCTTGCGCAATGAGTGGCTGCTGCTACTGGGTAAACGCAAGGAGTGGACGGGCTTCGCCACCGAGTACCCCAAATTTCGCATGAACGACGACAAGTCAGTGCGCTGCTATGCCTTGCTGACTGAATTCAATAACAACAGCAGCGCCGAGATTGCGGCCCAGGTCGAGAGCCTTTGGCTGGCCCAGCGAGAGACCGAAGAGGGTTGCGCCGCTGCTGCCGAGCAACAGGTCCGCGCCGGAAAACTCAAGCCCCTGAGCGTCTGGCACCGAGCCCGCCTAGGCTTTGAAAACGAGCGTCCGCGCATCGCCAGCCAGGCAGTTGGCATTCTCAGCGAGGACTGGACCACCCAGGTACGAACCATTTATGCCGACCCGGCGCGCTACCTGAGCGACAAGATCAGCGCCGTGCGCAGCCGAACCAAGGAGTTTGTGACGCTGGCCTTAATCCGACTGGCAGCAACCGATGTTGATGCAGCGGTCCGTGAAATGGGGAAAATCCGTTGGAAAACCCAGCTCACACAAGAAGAGCAAAGCTGGGTTTGGGGCGTCATTGGCAAACGCGCGGCAAGGCGCTTATCCGACGACGCCAACGCCCTGTTTGCTCGGGGCCAGGCCCGCTACATGCACGAAGACCAACTGGCCTGGCGGGTCCGCGCCGCCTTGCGTGCTGCCGACTGGGCCCAGGTCCGGGACACGGTCTCGGCCATGAACGAGACCCAACGCCAGGATCCGACCTGGATTTACTGGAACGCCCGCGCCCTGATGGCGCTGAAAACCCCGCAAGCCACAGCCCAGGCCGTCACCCTGTACCAGTCGATCGCCTCGTCCCGAGGGTTTTACGAGCAGCTCGCGCTGGAAGAATTGGGCCAACAAGTCACTCAGCCAACGCGCCCCGCAGCGCCCAGTCCGGCCGAAGCCGAAGCCGCTCGCAATAACCCAGGCTTGAACCGTGCCCTGCTGGCCATCGGCATCGGACTGCGAAGCGAAGGCGTGCGCGAATGGAATTACCAGACCAGCTTGCATCAAAGTGGCGGCATGTCAGACCGCGAGCTGTTAGCGGCAGCGCAATTGGCATGCGACCAGGCGGTTTGGGACCGTTGCATCAACACCAGCGAGCGAACCAAAAGCGTAATCGATTTCGAACAGCGTTTTCCCATGCCTTTTCGCACCGAGGTGATCCGCCAGGCCGGCAAGATCGGGCTCGACCCGGCTTTTGTCTATGGCTTGATCCGCCAGGAAAGCCGCTTCATCATGGATGCGCGCTCTCATGTCGGCGCCTCCGGTCTGATGCAGGTCATGCCCGCCACGGCGCGTTGGACCGCCCGCAAAATCGGCTTGACCAACTTTCAGCCGCATCACATCACCGATCGCGATACCAATATTGCCATTGGAACGGGCTATCTCAAAATGGTGCTCGAGAGCTTCGAAGGCTCGATGCCTCTGGCCACCGCCGCTTACAACGCGGGCCCCAGCCGCTCCCGCAACTGGCGCGGCCAAAACGGTGATGTGGCGCGCGAAGCCGCCATCTGGGCCGAGAATGTACCCTTTAATGAGACCCGCGACTATGTTAAAAAAGTGCTGGCCAACACCACCAATTACGCCGCCATCCTGAGTGGTCAGCCACAGTCCCTTAAAGCCCGCCTCGGCATGGTGGGCCCACGAATTTCCAGCGAATCCGAATCTGACAGGGATCTGCCCTGAGTGAGGCTCAGCCATGAAAAAAATCTTGATCCTTGGCGGAACCGGTTTTGTCGGGCGCCATGTCTGCGAGAAACTAGACCCGCTGCAGTGGCATGTCACCGTGCCGACCCGCAGGCCGGATAAAGCTCAGCATTTGTTACTGCACCCACTGCTCGATGTGGTGGTCATGGATGTTCACAACGAAGCTGCGCTGACCCAACTTATGGCTGGGCATGATGTGGTGCTCAGTCTGGTGGCCCAGTTGCATGGCAATGAGGCCAGCTTTAACCGGCTCCACGTAGAGCTGCCACAAAAAATTGCCCATGCCTGCCGAGCCACCGGGGTCAACCGGCTGATTCACATCAGTGCGCTGGGCGCCGACAACCAACATCCCGATGCAGCCCCCTCGATCTACTTGCGCAGCAAGGGGCGGGGCGAAGCTGTATTGAAGCAAGCCCAGCACCTGGCGTTGACCCTGTTGCGTCCCAGCGTGATGTTTGGCGCAGAGGATAAATTCCTCAATCGTTTTGCCCAATTGCAACGACTGTTCCCGCTCATTCCCTTGGCGGGTGCCGACACCCGGTTCCAACCAGTCTGGGTCGAAGACGTGGCACAAGCTGTTCTGCACTGCCTGCTTGACAACAGCAGCGTGGGCCAGACCTATGAGCTGTGCGGCCCCGATGTTCTGACGCTCAAGCAACTGGTGCAACTGGCGGGTAGGCTCAGCGGCATTCGCGGCGGCAAAGGCCGGCCCGTGATCAGCCTGCCCCGGGCCCTGGGAAAAATCCAGGCTGGTTTGCTGGAACTGGCCCCAGGTGAGCCGCTGATGAGCCGCGACAACCTGGATTCCATGCAAATCGATAACGTAGCCAGCGGCAAGCTGCCCGGCTTGGCCGCATTGGGCATCCAAGCGGGATCGGTATCGGGGATTGCACCGAACTACCTGGGCAACGGAATGGCCAGTGATCACCTGCGGGATCTGCGTCGGCACGCTGGCAGAAGATAAAGCCCGCACCATGCAAATCTACCTGGTCGGTGGCGCGGTGCGCGATGCCCTGCTGGGATTGCACATCAAGGACCGTGACTGGGTCGTGGTGGGCGCCACGCCCGAGCAAATGACTGCGCTGGGCTTTCTTCCCGTTGGCAAGGATTTCCCGGTATTTCTCCATCCGACCACGCGCGAAGAATATGCGCTGGCCCGGACCGAACGCAAGACGGCTCGCGGGTACCGCGGTTTTGCCATTTCCAGTTCGCCCGATGTGACACTGGAACAGGATCTTTCGCGCCGAGATTTGACGGTCAATGCCATCGCTGTCGCAGCCGATTGTCTGCGTTCCGACCTGTCCTTCGATCCCCAAGATTTGATTGACCCGCACCAGGGCCTACAGGACGTAGCGAACAAGGTGTTGCGCCATGTCACGCTGGCCTTTTGCGAAGACCCGGTGCGAATTTTGCGGGTAGCGCGACTGGCGGCACGTTTTAGCGATTTTTCCGTCGCAACAGAAACCCAGCAGCTGATGGTGGAGATGGTCCGACAAGGAGAAGCCGATCACCTGGTGGCCGAACGCGTTTGGCAAGAACTCAGCCGCGGTCTGATGGAAGCCCGTCCCTCACGCATGCTCGCTGTGCTCGTCGACTGCGGTGCTCTGGTCAAATTGCTGCCCCAGCTTGACCCCAGCCCCAGCCTGCTGCGCGCTATCGATTTAGCGGCCCAGTTGCTAGCCCCATTGCCGGTACGTTATGCCTGTCTCTTTCACGTCAAGATGGAATCAGACATGAAAGCGCAACGCGTGCCCGTGGAATGCAGTGAACTCGCAGCCTTGCTGGAACGCGAACAAAATCGCATTGACCGTAGCGCAGAAATGGGGGCGCCCGAACTGCTGCAGTTGCTCGAGGCCAGCGATGCGATCCGCAAGCCACAGCGCTTTACCCAATTGCTGCTGGCCTGCCAATGTTTGGCCCAATCCCTGCCAGGAGGCGAGCATTCGCCCTACCCGCAGCGCGGGCGTCTGCAGACGGCTCTGAGCGCTGTGCTGGAACTCAACAGCGCCAGCATCAGCGCAGCCGCGCTGGCCGCAGGTGCCAGCGGAATTGAGGTCGGCGCCCTGATCCGGACGGCTCGACTGGAGTCGCTGACCTGCCATCTGGCGCGCAGCGACCCCAGCGTCTGATCCTTTTGTCTTTCACAGCTACACTGACATTTTTCCTAGAGCGACCGCATGATCCGTAAAGCCGTATTCCCCGTTGCCGGTTTGGGCACCCGTTTTTTGCCAGCCACCAAGGCCCAGCCCAAAGAAATGTTGCCGGTGGTGGACAAGCCCTTGATTCAGTACGCCGCCGAGGAGGCCGTTGCGGCAGGAGCCACCGAGCTGATCTTCATCACCGGACGCAACAAGCGTGCGATTGAAGACCATTTCGATACCGCTTATGAACTCGAGGCCGAGCTCAGCGCCAAAGGCAAGGTCGAACTGCTGACCGCTGTTCGCAGCGTGGTGCCACGCCAGGTTAACTGTATTTACATCCGACAACCCCAGGCCTTGGGCCTGGGTCATGCCGTGCTGTGCGCGCGCAGTGTGGTGGGCAATGAGCCGTTCGCCGTGATTCTGGCCGACGACTTGATGGATGGACCGACTCCGATCCTGCGTCAGATGGCTGAAATTCACAACGTCCACCACTGCAGTGTGCTGGCCGTGCAAGCCGTGGCACCGCATGAAACGCGCAGCTACGGCATGGTTGCGAGCCAGCCGATGGAACCTCGGCTGTTGCACATGACCGGCATTGTGGAAAAACCGGCGCCTGAGAAAGCCCCATCGAATCTGGCTGTGGCCGGTCGCTACATTCTCAGTCCGGCCATTTTTGAACTGCTGGCCAACCAAAAAGCCGGGGTCGGCGGCGAAATCCAGCTGACCGATGGCATAGCAGCCCTGCTCCAACACGAGCGGGTGCTGGCCTATCAGTACCAGGGGAAGCGCTTTGATTGCGGCACCAAGCTCGGTTATTTACAAGCCAATGTGGAGCTCGGCCTGCGCCATCCCGAAACCGGGGAAGCTTTCCGGGCTTATCTCCAAAGCCTGTTGCCCAGCTTGTAGACGAAAGTAAGGCACTGAATCAATTCGGTGCGGCGCACAGCGCCGCGGCTGTCCACACCAATCGTCTCAGCAAGCAAAGATCTGTGTCCGGGCACTGACATTCGAACGCTACCGAGTCTCAGACAGAACCACCGACAGCTACGGAGTGTTTTAGATTAACTTAGCGATTCCCGCGGCCACAAGACTGAGCAAGACGGTGGTGGTTAAGGGTAGGAAAAAATCCCGGCCGAACAGCTTGAAGCGCAAATCACCGGGCAATTGCCCGATGCCGAGTTTTTGGAAAAACGGGCTGAACCAGTTGATCAGTAACAAGGCAACAAAAACAACGATAAGCCAACGAATCATGGCTCAGAGTGTATGGCTTCTGTCGCCCACGACGAATCCCAGCGGCTCCCAAGCTGGCCCTTTGCCGAATGCGATCACCTTGAACAACTCACCCATTTCGTGCTCTATGATCAGCTTTTGTCCCATGACCCGGTCCGGCAAAGTCGCCGACTCCAATAGATTGAGCAAGCCGCAGTTGAGCAGAAAACGGGCCTGGTTGCTGTAACCCAGAACATGAAATCCGGCCTCTTGCCCGGCCAGGGCGATGCTGGTGAAATTGACGTGGGCCGTGATGTCCTTCAAGCCCAGATCGACCAGCGGGTTGGGGTCGGACTGATGGGCCCGGTGACACATGACGGTCCCCATGTGTCGCTGTTGATGGTAGTACTCACTCTCAGGAAAACCATAGTCCAGCAGGAAGGCCGCCCCTGCCTGCAGCCGGTCGGCCAGCGTGCGGACAAAAGCCTCACCCTGCAAATGCACTTCGGTCAGGTAGTCGTG
>CAXNKH010000061.1:0-8104 GCA_964202765.1 Burkholderiales bacterium
GCCCGCAGCGATAGCCTTGGAGGCAAAGCCGATGATTTGGTTGTAACGCCGCACCGGCTCACCCTGGGCAATCGGGCGCGTGGCAATTTTGTGGCCGGGTGGAATCAGGCCCTTGACCGGGATGCCTTCAACGCTGCTGCCGCCCAGCAGTTGGGAGCGGGCGATCAGGACATCGTCATTGGGATGGAGTCGGATAAAGGGTGTCATGGTTCGGCCCGCAAGAATTTAATCAGTTCAGGACAGAGCAAATTTACTGCGTAAATCTTGGACTGTCCCACAAAGTATCAGTAAAACATTCTAGGTAACCACAAGACCAGATTGGGGCAGTAGGTGATGACCACCAGACTTCCCAGCAAGGGGAACAGCCACGGCAGGATGGCCATGGTGGTTCTTTCAACCGAGAGTTTGGCAACCCGCGCCAGTACAAACAGCACCATGCCCATGGGCGGATGAAGCAGGCCGATCATCAGATTCAGCACCATCACCAGGCCAAAATGCACCAGATCAATACCCAGCTTCTGACAAATGGGAACCAGGATTGGAACCAAAATCGTGATGGCGGCCGTGGGCTCTAAAAAGCAGCCAACAAACAGCATCAACAAATTGGCCAACAGCAAAAATACCCAGGGGTTTTGAGTGTAACCCAATACCCATTCGCTAATGGCTGCGGTCACGCCTGTGGCTGTGAGCATCCAGCCAAAAATACTGGCTGCTGCAACGATGAACAGCACGGTGCTGGTGGTCTCGACCGTATCGAGGCAAACCTTAACGAACATCTTGAAATTCAGCGTGTTGTACCAGGCAAAACCAAGCACCATGGCCCAGATGCAGGCCGCGATTGCGCCCTCGGTCGGTGTGAACAGACCGCTGATCATGCCGCCAATCAAGAGCACCGGCGTCATGACGGGCAGCACGGCCTGGAATTGAAAAATCTTGTCGGCAACGAAGAGCACAATCAGGCCAGCGAACACCACGGGTTGGGCTGGTAATCCGGCTTTCTCGACCAGCAGCCACATCACCAGCGGCCAAGTAATGACCACGGCAGTTTCCAACAGGGCTTTGCCGACCCTGTGCCATTCAAATTTGATGTCGGCGCCCCAACCGTTCTTGTGGGCGAAGTAGGCCACCGTCAGCATCATCAGGAACGCCATCAGCAGGCCCGGCAGAATGCCAGCCAGAAACAGCGCGCCTATGCTGACGTTGGCCATCATGCCGTAGATCACGAACGGCAAGCTCGGCGGGATGATGGGTCCCAGCGTGGCCGAGGCCGCCGTCACACCCACCGCGAACTCGGTGCTGTAGCCATGGTCCTTCATCGCCTTGATCTCGATCGTGCCCAGGCCGGCGGCATCGGCAATGGCGGTGCCGCTCATGCCGGCAAAGATCACCGAGCCGACGACATTGACATGGCCCAAGCCCCCCTTCATCCAGCCCACCAGCGCCAGCGCGTAGTTGTAGATGCGGTTGGTGATGCCGGCGTTGTTCATCAGGTTACCGGCCAGAATGAAAAAGGGCACAGCCAGCAACGGAAAGCTATCGATGCCGCTGACCATCCGGTGGATCACCACGAAAGCCGGCAGGCTGCCGGTCCACCAGATGTAGATCAGGGCTGAACCAGCCATGGCGATTGCCACGGGAATGCCACCACTCATGAGAAACAGGAAGATGATTTTGAGCATGAGGGCGGTTCTCTTTTTTGTTAAGGCTGGCGGTCGTCCATGGAGGACTCAGGCCGCTCAAGCACGGTGTATCCGCGTTTGCGGTGAAACAGCGCGATCTGCACCGAGCGGAAGGCCATGGCGGCAAAGCCGAGCAGGCAGATGCCGTAGACCCAATTCATTGGCAGGTCGATCATGGTCATGCGCGAGTTGCTGCCCAACTTGAGCATCATCATCCCCGTCAGCACGGTGGCCGCCGCAAAAAAGGCAACACGCAGGATATCGACAGCGCTTGCCATCGCGCGTGCCACGGGCGGGGACATGAACTTGTAGAAGAAGTCCACCTGGATGTGGTTGTTCTTGACCACACCGATCGTCGCGCCGGTGAAGACCACGGCGATCAGCAGGTAACGCGCGATCTCCTCGGTCCAGGCCGCCGAGTCGTTCATCACGTAGCGGGTGAAGAACTGGTAGAACACTGTGAGTCCGAGAACCCAGAAGAATCCCAGCGCTACCCAGGCTTCCAGTTTGGTGTCGGACAGGTCCACCGCTTCGTCCTGCGCGTGGAACTGTCCGTCCGCCCCCATTACAGGGGCCATGTCGTCGATGGTTTCCATGTCTTAGATTCCGATCATCCTGAGCTTGTCCAAGGGCCGAGCTGCCGAGGCTTCGACAGGCTCAGCCCGAACGGTGGCTTCTGTTACTTGATGGCGACCACGCGGTCCCAGTCCTTCTTGTCCAGCTTCATGGATTCGAAGGTGATGGCCTTGAGCACGCGTTGCTGGAAGTCGTTGCGGTCCACCGTGACCACGTTGATGCCCTTCTTCTTGAACTCATCGACCAGTTCGCTTTCACGCTTGCGGATGTCGTTGGTGGCATTGACCGCAGCTTCCTGAGCGATGTCGACCAGCAGCTTCTGCTCGGCTGGGCTCAGCTTGCCCATGGTGCTGGGCGACACCACCGTCAAAAGCGCGTCCGAGATGTGGCCGGTCAGGATGATGTTCTTCTGCACTTCATAGAACTTCTTGGCCTCGATGGTCGGCAGCGGGTTTTCTTGTGCGTCCACGGTGCCGTTCTGCAGCGCCAGGTAAACCTCAGCGAAGGCGATCGGCGTCGGGTTGGCGCCGCAGGCGCGCGGCAGCGCGGTGTAGGCCGGCGAATCGGGTACCCGCATCTTCAGACCCTTCATTTCGTCGCAGTTCTTGAACAGCTTGTTGCTGGTGGCATGGCGTGCGCCGTAGTAGGTCAACGCGGTGACCGTGTTGCCGGTGGCCTTCTTGTAACCCTCGGTCAGCTCCTTGAAGATGTCGCTCTTCGAGTACTTGATCACGTGGTCGGCGTCGCGGAAGGTGAACGGGTAGTAACTCACGGCCAGCCGTGGGTAGGAATTCGACGCGAAAGACGCGCCGGTGAGGATGATGTCGACCGTGCCCAGTTGAAGGCCCTGGTTGATGTCGCTTTCCTTGCCCAGGCTGGAGGCAGGAAACACAGTGATTTCGTACTTGCCGTTGGTGCGTTTCTTGAACTCGTCGGCAGCCCAAACCGACCACTTGTGGTAGGGCTCGGAGGTTTCGTACACATGCGCCCATTTCAGCTTGGTCTGGGCATTTGCAATGCCAAATTGGGCTGCAGCCACCGTAAATAGTGCGCAAGAGGCTATTAATTTAATAGTAAATCGTTTGCTCATGATGATGTCTCCTAGGGTTGTGGTTGGATTGCTGGCGGGTCAGGAAGAGTTTGCGCGGCGCCAGCTCGCGCTGTAACGGGAGTAGGACTTTTTCAGGTGCGCCTGCATGGCATTGCGGGCGGTGCCGGCGTCGTGGGAGCGGATTGCCTCCAGCACGGCAGCATGCTCGACCAGCGCGGCGCGCCACGAGGCCGGGTTTTCGAAGTAGTCGCCCAGTCGCTCGAACAGCGTGCCGCGGCGGGCCTGCCAGTAGCCGCGGACGGTGTCGCGCAGCACGTCGTTGCCGCACGCCTGGGCAATCGCATTGTGAAAAGCCTCGTCGCCCTCGCGCGGGATCAGGCCCGCGGCAACTTGCGCGCGCATTTGCTGCAGGGCTGCACCGATGAGCTGGAGGTCGGCTTTTTTGGCGTTACGCGCCGCCAGTGCCGCCACCTCGCTCTCCACCAGCTCGCGCGCCCGCACAAGCTCGAGTGGGCCCCACTCGACGACCGCGGCGGTTTTTTTGCGCGCAGGCGGGCGCGCTTTGGGCTTGAGAACATAAATGCCAGAGCCGGTGCGTACCTCGATCACGTGTTCCACCTCCAGCGCAATCAGGGCTTCGCGCACCGAGGGGCGGCTCACACCGAGCTGCCTGGCCAGCTCGCGTTCGGCCGGCAGGCGCGTGCCGACCGCGAACTCACCCGTGCTGATCAAGGCGCGCAATTGCTCGGCGATCTTGCGGTACAGGCGTTGCGGTTCGATGGTTTGCAGCGGCATGCGGGAGGCTTTTGAATCAGTATGAAAGCTTAGCCAGAATTGGACAAGTGGTCAGACCAGTTGATAATCTCCTGAAATCGAGCTGACAGCATCCGGAAAAACCCTTGGAGTCTGTCTTGCAGGCGACATTCCAATTCTTGAAAGCAACGATACTCTGAGGGTCAATGGGTGGCCTTGGAGACCGGCCTCTAGGTGCAAGGAAATTTATTCTTTCCCAGTCAATTGAAGGAAATACGATGAGATTAAAGGGTAAAACTGTGCTGGTGACGGCAGCTGGACAAGGGATCGGTCGGGCCAGCGCACTGGCCATGGCGGCCGAAGGCGCGCACGTTTGGGCTACCGACATCAATGACAAATTGCTGAAAAGTTACCAGGGGGTGGCCAATATCACGGCAGTGCGCATGGATGTGCTGAACAAGGAGGCCATCAACAAGGTGGTAGCCCAGATTCCAGCGATCAACGTGCTGTTTAACTGCGCGGGTTTTGTCCACCATGGTACGGTCTTGCAAGCCACTGACGACGAGTGGGACTTTGCTTTCAATCTCAATGTGCGGTCCCAATTCTGGGCCATCCAGGCGGTATTGCCTGCCATGTTGGCCAACGGTGGTGGCAGCATCATCAACATGGCCAGTGTTTGCAGTAGCATCAAAGGTTTGCCCAATCGTTTTGTTTACGGCGCATCCAAAGCCGCCGTGCTCGGTCTGACCAAAAGTGTCGCTGCTGATTACGTGACTCAAGGCATCCGCTGCAATGCGCTGATGCCCGGAACAGTCGACACCCCTTCGTTGCAGGACCGCATCAACGCCTTCGCCGATCCGGTCCAGGCGCGCCAAAACTTTATCGATCGCCAGCCCATGGGACGGCTGGCGCAAGCGCACGAAATGGCACCTCTGGTGGTGTTTCTGGCCAGCGATGAATCAACTTTTGTAACCGGTCAAGCGTATGCCAATGACGGGGGAATGACGATATGAACCAGCTCGATTTCAAGGACCGGCACGCAGTCGTCACAGGTGGCGCTACCGGCATCGGTTACGCCGTGGCCCAGCGTTTGTTGGCGTCAGGCGGCAGCGTCATCCTGTGGGACCGCGATTTTTCTGCGGCCCAGCAGGCGGCCGCCGCATTGGGTCCCAAAGCTACGGCGGTGGAAGTCGATGTGGCGCAGCACGTTTCAGTCCAGCAGGCTGTGCAAAAAACCTTGTCACATACATCGCAAATCCATGCCTTGGTTAATTGCGCCGGCATCACCGGACCGAATGTGAAGGTATGGGACTATCCGGTCGATGCTTGGCGCCAGGTGATGGACATTAACCTCACTGGTCTTTTTCTGTGCTGCCGTGAAGTGGTGCCGCACATGCAAAGCCACAACACCGGCCGGATTGTCAACATCGCTTCAGTCGCCGGCAAAGACGGCAACCCCAACGCCAGTGCCTACAGTGCCAGCAAGGCTGCCGTGATGGCGCTGACCAAATCCTTGGGCAAAGAACTCGCTGAGACCGGTATCCGGGTCAATTGCGTCACACCGGCGGCAGTGAAAACCACCATGTTTGAGCAGATGACGCCTGAGCATATTGCGTTCATGTTGTCGAAAATTCCGATGGGTCGTTTTGGACAGGTCGAGGAAGTGGCGGCCATGGTGGCTTGGCTCTGTACCGATGACTGTTCGTTTTCCACCGGCGCCGTTTTTGATTTGTCGGGCGGACGAGCAACCTACTGAAACTTTGTGGGACAGGCCGCAGCTACGCGTAAGCGAGCCAGCTCTGTTCCCAACACCGTAGAATTTCAACTAAGAAAGGCTCCCCATGAAACTCGTTCGATATGGCAACCCCGGCAAAGAAAAACCGGGACTGATTGATGTTCAAGGCAAACTGCGCGACCTGAGCGGCGTGGTCAAAGACATCGGCCCGGAGCAACTCAGCGATGCGGTGCTGGCCAAGTTGCAGAAGCTCAAGACCGACGCTTTGCCCTTGGTGCGTGGCAAGCCGCGCATGGGTTGTCCGGTCAACGGCATTGGCAAGTTCATTGCCATTGGCCTGAACTTCTCTGACCACGCGGCCGAATCTGGCATGCCAATCCCGAAAGAGCCGATCGTTTTTACCAAAGCCATCAGCTGCATTCAGGGGCCCGATGACAACGTCATGCTGCCCAAGGGCTCGGTCAAGGGCGATTGGGAGGTTGAGCTGGGGGTGGTGATTGGCAAAAAAGCCCGTTATGTGTCGCAAAAACAGGCGTTGGATTTCGTGGCTGGCTATTGCACTATTAACGATGTCAGCGAACGCGAGTTCCAATTGGAGCGTGGTTCACAGTGGGACAAGGGCAAGGGTTGTGATACTTTTGGCCCGATCGGTCCCTGGCTGGTGACGCGTGACGAAATTACCAATCCACAAAAGCTCGCGATGTGGCTGGACTTGAACGGTCGGCGTCAACAAACCGGCAACACCAAGACCATGATCTTCAGCGTTGCCAAGATTGTCAGCCACCTCAGTCAGTTCATGACGCTGATGCCGGGCGACGTGATCACCACCGGCACCCCACCCGGTGTTGGCCTGGGCCACAAGCCGCCGCTTTATTTGAAAAAAGGCGATGTCATGACCCTGGGCATCGAAGGCCTGGGCGAGCAGCGCCAGCTGGTGGTCCCGTTTAAATTATGAAGGTTTGCCATGACGGATATTCTCAGCGACGTCTCAGCCGGCGTGATGACCATCACATTGAACCGGCTAGAGAAGAAAAATTCTCTCACCGCGGCCATGTACAGCGCGCTGGCCAGTGCGCTGCAGCAGGCGCAAACCGACACGGCTGTGCGGGCCGTGGTGATTCAAGGGCACGAGACGATTTTCTCGGCCGGCAATGACATCAGTGATTTCCTGAATCAGCCGCCGACCCGTGCCGATGCGCCGGTGTTTGATTTCATGCGAACGCTCATCGCATTCCCCAAGCCACTGGTTGCGGCCGTTTGTGGCCCGGCAGTGGGCATTGGAACGACCCTGCTGTTTCATTGCGATCTGGTCTATGCTGGCGACAACGCGGCCTTTTCCATGCCGTTTGTCAATCTCGGATTGTGTCCTGAGCTGGCTTCGAGCTTGCTGGCGCCGCAACGCATGGGCCACCAGCGGGCTGCCGAAGCCCTGCTTCTGGCTGAGCCCTTCATGGCTGAGGCAGCGCTGGAGATGGGCCTGATCAACCGCATCGTTCCGCCTTCCGAGGCCAATGCCTTAGCGCAGCAACAAGCCCGTAAGCTGGCATTGAAGCCAGTCGCAGCTTTGCTAGAGGCCAAGCGCCTGCTGAAAAAATCCCAGGCCGCTGTGGTGGCCGAACGGGTGGCCGAAGAGGGCAGCAGTTTCGGACGCATGCTGCAAGAACCGGCAGCCAAGGAAGCATTTTCTGCCTTTTTGGAAAAACGACGCCCTGATTTTTCTCGGATGTAATGGGACTTCATGCGCCGACACGGTGAATCCAGCTCGCAGCCAGCAAGCCCCGCCACGGCCCAACGCGGCCACACCGACTGGGCCACGTTGGCTCGGCTCTTTCCCTATTTGTGGCAATACAAATACCGGGTAATCGCGGCGCTGGCGTTCATGGTGGGGGCCAAACTGGCCAATGTCAGCGTTCCCTTGCTGCTCAAAACCCTGGTTGACGACATGAACATCGGGGTCGGCGATGTCCGGGCTCTGCTGGTGGTGCCAGCTGCTTTGCTCTTGGGTTATGGCGCGTTGCGCCTGTCCACCTCGCTTTTCACCGAATTGCGCGAACTGGTGTTTGCCAAAGCCACTGAGGGAGCGTCGCGCAGTATTTCGCTCCAGGTGTTTCGTCATTTGCACGCCCTGAGCCTGCGCTTTCACCTGGAGCGCCAGACCGGTGGCATGACGCGTGACATCGAGCGCGGTACCCGGGGTGTCCATTCGCTGATTTCTTATTCGCTCTACAGCATTATTCCCACCCTGATTGAGGTGGCGCTGGTGCTGACCCTGCTGGCGCTCAAGTTCGATGTCTGGTTCGCCTGGATCAC
>CAXNKH010000062.1:0-8085 GCA_964202765.1 Burkholderiales bacterium
CAATGTCTGGCCATGATTCCTGGAACCAGTCGCAGCGGCGCCACCATCATTGGCGGGATGTTGTTGGGACTGTCGCGCAAGGCAGCTGTTGATTTTTCTTTCTACCTGGCCGTACCGACACTGATCGGTGCCGGCGCTTACAGCCTCCACCAGGAACGTGCTTTGTTGTCCTGGGCTGACCTGCCCATGTTTGGCGTTGGCCTGCTGTTTTCTTTCATCAGCGCCTGGCTCTGCGTGCGCTGGCTGCTGCGCTACATCGCCAGCCAAAGCTTTGTCGGGTTTGCCTGGTACCGCATCGTATTCGGACTGGTGGTGCTGGCCACCGCGTGGAGCGGAACGGTTCGCTGGGCGGCCTAGGGCCGGGCCAGTTTTTTCAGCGCATAAAGTGCTTCTAGCGCTTCGCGTGGGCTCAAGGTGTCGGGGTCGAGCCCTGCCAGCAGGGCTTCTACTGCGTTCGGTGCGCTGACTGGCGCTGCGGGCGGCGCGGCAAACAGATCGACCTGGGTCTGCGCCTGGCTGGCGTGGGCTTCCAATGTTTCCAGCGTGTGGCTGGCGTGGCGCAGTACGGCGGCGGGGATGCCGGCCAAGCGTGCCACCTGAACGCCGTAACTTCGGCTGGCCGGGCCGGCCTGGATTTCATGCAGAAACACAATGTCGCGACCCGATTCGGCAGCACTCACATGAACGTTGAGCGCTGCGTGGTGACTGGCAGGAAACGCAGTGATCTCGAAGTAGTGGGTGGCAAAAAGGGTGAAGGCCTGGGTCTTGTCATGCAACTGAGTGGCAATGGCCGAGGCCAGGGCCAGGCCATCAAAAGTCGAAGTGCCGCGGCCGATTTCATCCATCAGCACCAGCGAGTTAGGCGTGGCTGAATTCAAGATTTGCGCCGCCTCGGTCATCTCCAACATGAAGGTGGACTGGGCGTTGGCCAGGTCATCGGCCGCACCAATCCGGGTGTGGATCGCGTCAATCGGTCCCAGGCGGCAACTGGCGGCTGGCACATAGCTGCCCATCGACGCCAGCAACACAATCAGCGCAACCTGCCGCATGTAGGTGGACTTGCCACCCATATTGGGGCCGGTGATGATTTGCATGCGCTGCTTGGGGCCCAAGTGGGTGTCATTGGCAATGAAAGAACTGCTGCCATAGGCGCCACCCAGGCCACTGGCCTCGGCCAGTCGGGCCTGCACCACCGGGTGGCGGCCCTGGCTGATCTCGATGCAAGGTTCGCGGCTGAACAGGGGTGCGCACCAGTCCAATGTCAGCGAGCGCTCGGCCAGGGCAGACAACAAGTCGAGCGTGGCGATGGCGCGGGCCAACTTGGAGAGGGCTGGCACAAAGGGCTCGAGTTGGTCGAGCAGCTGTTCGTAAAGAAATTTTTCACGCGCCAAGCCACGCTCTTGCGCACTCAGTGCCTTGTCCTCGAAAGCTTTGAGTTCGGGGGTGATGAAGCGTTCAGCGTTCTTTAGGGTTTGACGACGGCGGTAATCATCGGGCACTTTGCCGACCTGACCTTGGGTGACTTCAATGAAGAAGCCGTGGACCTTGTTGTATTGCACCCGCAAGTTGGCGATGCCTGTGCGCTCTTTTTCTCGGCCCTCCAGATCGAGCAGGAAGTCATCGCAATGGGTTTGAATGGCGCGCAACTCGTCGAGCTCGGTGTCATAGCCGGTGGCGATCACGCCGCCATCACGAATCAAAGCGGCTGGTTCGGGCCCGATCGCGCTTTGCAGCAGCTCGGCGCAGCCCGGCGGGGGCTGCAAGTCACCCCGCAAACGCGACAACAGCGGGTCCTGCTCTGGCAGCAGCGCAGTCAGCGCTTGAGTTTTTGTCAGCGTCAACTGCAAAGCCAGCAGTTCGCGTGGTCGCACTTGGCGCAGCGCCAGTCGGGCGCTGATGCGCTCGACATCGGTGCTGCCCTTGAGCTGTGAACGCAGTTCCTGCCAAGCGCCTTGGCGTAGCACACGGATGGCATCTTGGCGGTGCTGCGCTGCTTGCCGATCACGCTGCGGATGAAGCAGCCAGTTTTTCAGCAAGCGGCTGCCCATGCCGGTCATGCAGCTGTCGAGCAAGGAGAACAGGGTGGGTGAGTCTTCGCCACGCAGGGTTTGGGTCAGTTCCAGATTGCGCCGGGTCGTTTGCGGCAGCTCGACCAACTCGTCTTGGCGCTGCACACGCAGGTTGTGCACATGCGACAGGGCTCGACCCTGGGTGTGTTCGGCATAAGCCAACAGGGCGGCGGCGGCGGCATGGGCCTGGGTCAAGTCCTGGGCATTCCAGGAGGTCAAGCTGGCGACCTTGAGCAGCTCCAGCAGTTTGCGTTGTCCTAACGCGGCATCAAACTGCCACTCGGGACGTGAGCAGAGCGCATATTGACCGGCGCCGTGCAAGGTCTTGAGCCGCTGCTCGAAGCTGACGGAGACATTGGCGCTGTAAACGATTTCTTCTGGCGCGATTCGAGCCACCCATTCAGCCACCTCATCACTGTCACATTGGGCCAACTGCAGCTCGCCCTGGGTCAGGCTGAGCCAGGCCAGGCCATGTGTGTTGCGTGGTCCTTGATGAATCGCTAGCAACAGGGATTCGGTCTTGTCGCTGAGCAGCGCACTGTCGGTCAAGGTGCCAGGCGTCACCACCCGAACCACTTTGCGCTCGACCGGCCCCTTGTTGTGGACCTCGCCCACCTGCTCGCAAATCGCCACCGACTCACCTTGCTTGATGAGCTTGGCCAGATAATTCTCCATCGAGTGGAACGGCACGCCCGCCATCAGCACCGGCTCGCCGGCCGACTGGCCACGCTGGGTCAGCGTGATATCGAGCAGCCGGGATGCTTTTTCCGCATCAGCGAAGAACAACTCATAGAAGTCGCCCATCCGATAAAACAACAGCGTCTCCGGGAACCCGGCCTTGAGTCCCAGGTACTGCGCCATCATGGGGGTATGTTGCTTGGCTGGATCGGTCATGAGATTGCGGCCAAGCGCCAGAGCGAAGTCACCTCTGCCGCGCGTGCGGCGTGCAGCGGATCGTTTCCATCCAGCACTTTCGCGTGCTCAGGCAACACATCCATACGGCCCACCACTTTCAGACCCCCTGCCGCAATGGCTGCGAGCAACTCGGCGCGTGTGCGCAGGCCCAGGTGCTCGGCAAAGTCAGACAGGATGAGCCAGCCTTCGCCGCCGGGTGCCAGGTGTGAGGCCAGGCCCTTGATAAAGCCCAGCAGCATGCGGCTGTCCTCGTCGTACACCGCGCCTTCCAGCGGCGAGCTGGGGCGGGCTGGCAGCCATGGCGGGTTGCACACGATGACGGATGCCAAGCCCTCGGGAAAGAGATCAGCCTGCATCACTTTGACCGGAGTGGTCAAGTGCAAACGGTGCAGGTTCTCACGCGCACAGGCCAACGCGCGGGGGTCCTGGTCGGTGGCCACCACTTGATCAATGTTGCGCAGGGCCAGCACGGCTGCCAGCACGCCAGTGCCAGTGCCGATGTCAAAGGCCACCACTTTGGATTGTTTGGCGAACGGCAACGGGGCCTTGGCCACCAGGTCCACATATTCACCCCGAACCGGAGAAAACACGCCGTAGTGCGGGTGAATGCGATTCTTGGGCGGCTCACCCAGGGCGGCAATTTCAACGCCGCGCCTGCGCCACTCGTGCGCACTGATCATACCCATCAACTCGCGCAGGGATGCGACCCAAGACTGCGCCAGCCCTGACTCACCCGTGACCGTATCCAATATGACCTGCGCAGGCCCCCAGGCCTCGGTACAAGCCAGTTTGGCATCGGGCGCGCGGCGCAGATCAATGCCGTAATCTGCACTGAACTCAATCAACACCATGCCCAGCACCCGCGCCCGCTGCGACTGGGCCTGGCGGTGCAGGTGAAAGGCTTGGCCGGCTGGCACGCCTTCAGCTGCTGCAACGCTGGCTTTTTTGCGTTCCGTCTTGGCTTGTTTAGAGGCTTTGGGTGGCTTATCGATGCGTCGCGCCAATGCCTGCAACAACTGCCGGGCGTTCTGAAAATCACCCCGCCACAGCAAGCCCGTTCCCTCGCAAGCCAAGCGGTAAGCGCTGTCCGCGCTGGTGGTGTCGTCCGCCAGTACCACTCGTTTGGGCGGCAGCGCGCCGCGCTCTGAGCGCCAATGTGCGCTACAAGCGAAACCGGCCTCGGTCCAATGCAGGGTGGGCGGAGCACCAACCGTTGGGGGTGGTGCAGGTGTGGGGGAAATTAATATCGGCATGCGAAAGTACATTGGGTGTTCGCCCAAGTATCAACCCAAAGGTGGTCCCACAGTGATTCAAGGTTGCCTTAGGACGCAAACAAACCCAACCTAGCGGGTGGTCCATCAGGTAACTGTAAGGAGACTTTCCACATGAAACGCCAAACCTTTATCCGAGCCTCTCTGTGGGCCTTGGCATTGGCTATGGCGGGTTGCGCGAGCGCGCCTGGTGGACCGGCGCCATCGTGAACTTTGCCAAAGTACCTGTGCCCCCGATCTACCTGGCGGGTGGCAAATGGAACAGCATGGAGATTGCGGCACAAGGCGCCGCTGTCACCGTCAAACTCAACGGCACGGTGACCACTACATTGCAAGACAGCAAGTTTCCCAGTGGACCATTCGCACTTCAATTCGGTTCCGGTGTGAAAATGCCCTGGGTGGCCCGATCAAGTGGCGCAAAGTGATGATCAAGCCACTTTGAAACGACCGAGCAACTGCGCTTCCTAGTCGACCTGAGGCGATCAGCGCCAACTTCGGTCACAGTTCAATCCATTTGTGCGACCACACGGCCAATCAAGGTTCCGGCCTTGAGCTGATCCAGCGTTTCTGAAATGCGCTGAGCCGGGCGCTTTTCAACCGGCAGGGGTTTGAGTTTCCCGGCCTGTGCCAGCGCGACCACTTCGCGCAACTCTTGCGGGTTACCCACATAGGAGCCTTGAATCGTGATGGCACGCTGTACCGTTGGGACGATGGAGATCGACACCTCGGCGCCATACAGCCCGCACACGATGTAACGTCCCCCCTTGCGCAGCGCCGCATAAGCCAGGGCAAAAGTCGCGGCAGCGCCGACCAGATCGATCGCGCCATAAATCATGCCACCGGTCGCGGTCTTGAGCTGTTCCAACGCATCGGCGGCGCCTGAGTTCACGGTGGCGGCCGCACCGGCTTCGCGTGCGGCAGCGAACTTGTTGCTGTCGAGGTCGGCAACCACAATGCGCGTGTGGCCCAAAGCCCGCAACATGGCTACAGCCGACAAACCCAGCCCACCTGCACCCAAAACGAGGACCCATTCGTCAGCGGGGATGGGCAATAGCTTGACGGCTGCGGAATAGGTCGTCAGCCCGGAGCAGGCCAGGGTGGCAGCCCAAGCCGGGTCAATGCCGCCAGCATCGATCAGGTAACGTGAATGCGGAACGATCAAATGGTCAGCGTAGCCGCCGGGACGCTGGACGCCCAGATAACGCGGTGCCATGCAGTGGTTGTCCAGTCCTTCCAGGCAACGCACGCAGCTGCCGCAGCCGGTCCACGGAAAGACCAGTCGATCCTGCCCGAGCGGCACATCTTGGGCATCCGGTCCGGCAGCGATCACCGTGCCATAGGGCTCGTGCCCTAACGTGTGCGGCAATTTCATGCCGCGCTCGGTCATGTGAAACCTCTTGCCACCACCCAATTCGAAGTAACCATCCCTGATGTGCACATCGCTGTGACAGACGCCGCAGTATTTGATGCGAACCAGCACCTCTGTGCCAGTAGGCGTGGGGGTGGCCCTCAGGGCGGATTGGAGCGGTTGGCCCCATTCGATAACGTCAAAACTTTGCATAGGAGTTTCTCTTGGGTTGGTTTACCCGCTGAGTTTATCAAGCTGACACAGAACACCAGGTCGCTCAGGTGTCAGGTTGGCTCCGGCTGCAGGTCTAAGATAGGGGAAAGGAGATCCCATGCTTTTTCTCGTCATCAGCACCCCGCGCCCAGACAAGCCGACGACCCTGGTCCAAGCCCGCAGCAGCTATTGGGATTGGATGAATCCCTTGCTGGCATCCGGCATGGCACGCTCGGTCCATGCCCGGGTGGGGCGTGGCGCGGTGGCCCTGTTCGACGTGGATTCCAATGAGACTTTGCACCGCCTCATGAACGAATGGGCGGAGATCATCCCCGCCCACATGGACGTTTATCCGCTGCTCGACGTCGATGCGGCTAAAAAATTCCTGGCATCACAACGCAACACTGGAGGCGCGCCATCATGAAAACTAACACGCAAGAGGGCCGGAGTGCATGGTCCCGGGTCGCTCTGGCCTTGGCCCTGGCTTGTACGGTGCTGCCCGTTTCTGCCCAGAGCTTTCCAAGCAAACCCGTGACCCTGATCGTTGCGTTTCCAGCGGGCGGTGGAACCGACATCGTGGCACGCAAGCTCGGCCAGAGCCTGAGCCAGATGTGGGGACAGCCCGTGATGGTCGACAACAAGGCCGGGGCCAGCGGAACGATAGGCACACTGCAGGCAGCGCGGGCTGAAGCTTCAGGTCACACCCTGTTGCTGGCTACTTTGGGCAACCTGGCAGTCAATCAGCACCTGTATTCGATGGAAATCGACCCGGCCCGGGACCTGAGCGCCATCACCAAAGTGGTTGACGTGAATTTTGTTCTGGTCGCCCATCCCTCGCTGCCCGCCAACAACGTGCATGAGTTGATCAATCTGGCCAAACAAAAACCCGGCGTGCTGAATTACTCATCCTCAGGTGCCGGTGGTGCGCCCCATTTGGCGAGCGAACTGTTCATGAGCCTGTCGGGAACCAAGTTGACGCATGTGCCCTACAAGGGCAGCGGCCCGAGTTTGACTGATCTGGTGGGGGGTCAGATTCATTTGACGTTTGACAGCTTGGTCCAGGCCCTGCCTCACATCCAGTCGGGCCGGCTCAAGGCGCTGGCCGTGCTGGGCGCCAAGCGCTCACCTCTGCTGCCCGATGTGCCCACCGTGGCCGAGTCGGGTCTGCCCGGTTACGAGTTGACCAACTGGTTCGGTCTGGTTGCGCCAGCCAACACCCCCAAGCCTGTGGTGACCAAGTTGCACGCCGATGTTTCCAAAGCGCTGGGACAGCTGGAGCTGCGTGCTCAGTTTGAGAGCATGGGCGCGGATGTCGTTGGCAACAGCTCAGAACAGTTTGCCGAGCAGATCAAGTCAGACAGCCTGAAGTGGGCCAGGATCATCAAGGAAGCCAATATCAAACGCGAGTGAGGGGGGTGGCCCCTCACTCCCTGCGGCCGGCTGACCGTTCGGCCAGGATTGGATCAGGGCGGTCTTAGTCGACCTTGGCGCCTGATGCTTTGACGATGGGGCCCCAGCGCAGAATTTCGGCCTTGTTCATTTCAGTCATCTGTGCTGGACCAAAACCCATGATGCTGTAACCCAGGTCGGTCATGCGTTTGGTGAATTCGGGAGACTGTGTTCCTTTGATGGCCTCGTTGCTGAGCTTGGCAATGATGTCCCTGGGCGTTCCAGCGGGAACCGTCAAACCAAACCAGACGCCTGACTCATAACCTGACACGCCGGCTTCGGCGATCGTGGGTAAATCGGGCAGCGATGCGTCACGCTTGGCGCCGGTGGTGGCCAAAGCCCGGAGCTTGCCGGCCTTGATGTGGGGCAGGGCGGAAGGGATGTTGTCAAACATCATCATCACCTGACCCCCGAGCAAATCGTTGACGGCTGGCGCGCTGCCTTTGTAGGGAATGTGCAGCATGTTGGCGCCCGTCATGAACTTGAACATTTCGGCTGACATATGGATGCTGGTGCCGCTGCCGCTGGAAGCGTAATTGACTTGGAGCGCCGGATTCTTGGACATGGCAATCACTTCGGCCACGGAATTGGCCTTGACCGAGGGGTGTAGCACCAGCACGTTGTTCAACGACACGAGCGCGGCCACCGAGACCAGATCCTTGTTGGGGTCGAATGGCATTTTGCTGTACATGGCCGGGTTGATGCCCTGAATGCCGCTGGTGGTCATGAACAGGGTGTAGCCATCGGGCGCGGCACGTGCTGCTTCGGCGCCACCGATATTGCCGCCAGCACCAGGCCGGTTGTCAACGGTGACGGGTTG
>CAXNKH010000063.1:0-7983 GCA_964202765.1 Burkholderiales bacterium
TGGGTGCTGACGGGGTCGAACCGCCGACCTACTGCGTGTAAAGCAGCCGCTCTGCCAACTGAGCTAAGCACCCTTCTTAACAGGTCTTCAGTTCAGGGCATCTTTCAATGCCTTGCCCGGACGAAATTTCGGCACTTTGGCTGCCTTGATTTTAATCGCTTCGCCGGTCCGCGGATTTCGGCCAATGCGGGCAGCGCGCTTGGTCACTGCAAAGGTACCAAAACCCACCAGGGAAACCGAGCCTCCTTTTTTCAAGGTGGTCTTCACAACGCCAATGGTTGACTCCAGCGCACGCGCAGCAGCGGCTTTGGAAATATCGGCATGTTTGGCAATGTGCTCAATCAATTCAGTTTTGTTCACAAAGTCTCCTCGTGTGGCTATGGTTGTTGGGTTCTTCTAAGGAATTCTAGACTGTTTTCGAATTGTTAGAGCGCGGCCGCGATAGCGCGACCGACATCCTCGGTGTTGGCCGTGCCACCAATATCTGCGGTACGGGGGGCCCCACTTTTGGGGTCCAGCACTTTTTCTATCGCCGACATAACCGCATCGTGGGCTTCCTTATGGCCCAGGAACTCCAGCATCATGGCGCCACACCAAATTTGGCCAATCGGGTTGGCAATGCCTTTGCCAGCGATGTCCGGTGCCGAACCGTGGACCGGCTCGAACAAAGAAGGGAAATGACGGTCCGGGTTCAGATTGGCGCTCGGTGCGATACCGATGGTGCCGGTGCAAGCCGGCCCTAAGTCACTGAGAATGTCACCAAACAGATTGCTGGCCACCACCACGTCAAAGAAGTCCGGGCGCTGAACAAAATGCGCAGTCAGAATATCAATGTGGAATTTATCGAGTCGGACCCCCGCGTACTGCTTGGCCATCTCAATCACGCGTTCATCCCAATAAGGCATGGTGATCGCAATGCCGTTGGATTTGGTGGCACTGGTGAGGTGTTTTTTAGGCCGCGACTGGGCCAACTCAAAAGCGAATTTCAGAACCCGATCGACACCATGACGCGAGAACACCGATTCCTGCATCACAATTTCGCGCTCGGTTCCGGCGTACATCCGACCACCAATACTGGAGTATTCGCCTTCGGTGTTTTCACGCACGATGTACATGTCGATCTCACCGGGCAGACGCGGCGAACCATCGCGCCGAACCACCGGCGCGATGATGCCGGGCATCAAGCGAGCGGGGCGCAAATTGATGTACTGGTCAAACTCTCGACGAAACAGCAGCAAAGAACCCCACAGCGAGGTGTGATCAGCAATTTTCTCGGGCCAACCCACCGCACCGAAGTAGATAGCATCGTGCCCCCCCACCAAATCTTTCCAGTTGTCGGGCATCATCTGACCGTGTTTCTCAAAATAGTCCCAAGACGAAAAATCAAAATGGTCGAACTGCAAATCAATGCCGAATTTGCTGGCCGCTGCCTCCATCACCCGCACGCCCTCCGGCATGGTTTCCTTGCCAATTCCGTCACCGGCAATGACAGCAATTCTTTTCTTACTCATTTACTTCTTTCTAATGGACTGGGGACAGTCGCTGTCCCACCCGGTTTCAAAAAATTAAAGGCTTCGACCAACAAGGCTTCAGGCGCTTCCTCGGCAATGTAATGCCCGCACGGCAATTCCGCTCCGGACACGTCGCTCGCCCGCTCCCGCCACAAGGCCATCACATCAAAACAGGGACCCACCACACCCGCGCCGCCCCACAACACCCGTAGCGGCTGCTGCAACTTGCGGCCAGCAGCCACATCGGCGCGGTCATGCGCCAAATCAATCCGGGCACTGGCGCGGTAGTCCTCACACATGGCGTGGGCACTGCCCTCGATCTGGATGCAGCGCTCATATTCTGCCAAAGCTTGAGGCGCAAAAGCCGACAGTCCAGCGTGTCGTTTTCCCATCAGGCTGCGTAAATACCGCACCGGATCGGATTCAATCAAGGCTTCGGGCAGAGGGGGGGGTTGTATCAGAAAAAACCAATGCCAATAAGCCCGGGCAAAGGCTTCTGAGGTGTTCTGGTACATGGCCAAGGTGGGCGCAATGTCGAGCAGCATCAGGCGTTCCACCGCTTGCGGGTGATCGAATGCCAAGCGATGCGCCACCCGCGCTCCACGGTCATGGGCCAGCACCTGGAATCGCGCATGTCCATGGTGTTGCATCACCGCCAGTGCATCGAGCGCCATTTCGCGCTTGGAGTAAGGCTGGTGATCTGGATTCGACACAGGTCGGTCAGAGTCACCGTAACCTCGCAAATCCATCATCACGACGCTGAATTTCTCGGCCAGCCGATCAGCCACAAGATGCCACATGGCCTGAGTCTGAGGGTGACCGTGCAGGAGCAACAGGGCAGGACCCTGACCGGCACAACGTGTCTGCAAGCTCACGCCAGCGCGCTTGACCCGGTCCATCTTGAACCCCTGGAACAAGGTCTGATCGACTTTCATGCGGCAGCCGTCCCTGGCAGAGTAGGCCGCAGCACCAGGCTCACGCCAAACGCAGCAAGCGCCGTTCCCAGAACAATAGTCAACGTGACGGGTTCAGCAAACAGCAACCAGGCCAGCAGTGCTGTCGTAGGCGGCACCAAGTACATCAGACTGGTCACATCGGTCGCTGCACCACGCTGAATTAACAAATAAAGCAGTGAGCCGCCGCCCAGCGTGAGGACCAGGACCGACCAGGCCATGGCCCCAACCAGCTCGGCATTCCAGCGCATCGACTCAGACTCGAGCAAAGCCAGAGGCAAAGTCACGCTCAGGGCTGCGCTCATCTGTACCACGCTGGCCGTACGAACATCGCAATATTTGACAAATCGTTTTTGGTACAAAGTGCCCGCCGTGATGCCGAACAAGGCCAGAACCGCCATGCACAAGGTGAAGGTTGTGACTTCCAACCCTTGTATGAATTTATCCGACAGCACCAACAGCAAGCCAGCAAAACCCAGGATCAATCCAATCCACTGGCGCCGCAACACCCGCTCACCGCTTGCCGACAGCCAGATCGCCGTCAAAACTGGTTGCAAACCGACGATCAAGGAGGTCAATCCTGAACCCATGCCGGCCTTGACTGCCATCCAAACACCGCTCAAATAGCAGGCCTGCATCAACACGCCGGTGAGTCCCAAATGCAGCCATTGCATGCCATCCCGTGGCCAAGCCACGCGAGTCAATGAAATCCAGCACAAGAAACAAACCAAGGACAGCACATAGCGCCACAACAAAAAACTCATGGGCGGTGCATGCGGCATACCATAACGCGCGGCAATGAAGCCGGTGCTCCAGATCAGGACAAACCACAGGGGAATGGCCTTGAAAAAAGCCTCCGGATTGGGCAGCACCTTCACTTGACTCGCGCCCGGATCTCAGGAATGGCTTTTTGCAGGTAATACGCCATAGACCAAACGGTGAGGAAAGCTGCCAGCCAAATCAGCCAGGAACCCCAGAGATGGGTGTCGATCAGGCCCAGCAAAATGCCATCAAACAGCAGGAATGGGATAGCCACCATCTGGACCACGGTCTTGAGCTTGCCAATCATGTGGACCGCGACACTCTTGGCGGCACCGATCTGCGCCATCCACTCGCGCAAAGCCGAGATGGCGATTTCCCGACCAATGATGATCAGGGCCACGAACACATCGGCACGACGCAGGTGAACCAACACCAAAACGCAGGCACAGACCAAGATCTTGTCGGCCACCGGATCCAAAAAAGCGCCAAATGAAGACACTTGGTTGAGTTTGCGCGCCAGGTAGCCATCGAGCCAATCGGTCAAGGCAAACAAGACAAAGAGGGCTGTTGCAATCAGATTCTGGGTCGCAGTCTCCAACGGCAAATAAAACACACCCACGATCAGGGGGATCGCAAAAATTCGAGCCCAGGTCATCAATGTGGGGATTGTCAGAAACATGGGCGTGATTGTGGCATGGCTTAGCACTTATTTTTAGTGCAAGGCGCGGTAAATCACCTCGGCCAGTTCGTGAGAAATGCCTTCCACCATGGCAATGTCCTCCACCCCGGCCGAGGCCACGCCCCGGACGCCCCCAAAACGCTGCAACAAGCGGGCTCGGCGCTTGGGCCCCAGGCCGGCAATCTCCTCGAGCTGGCCACCCCCCAACCGAACCTTGGCCCGTTGTGCCCGCATGCCCGTGATCGCAAAGCGATGGGCCTCGTCGCGGATTTGAGCCACCAGCATCAACGCCGCCGAATCTTTGCCGAGATAAGCTTTGGAGCGACCATCGGCAAAAACGAACTCCTCCAGGCCGACCTTGCGGCCCTGGCCTTTTTCCACACCAACGATCAAGGACAGGTCCAGCCCCAATGCCGTAAACACCTGACTGGCAACCGCCACCTGCCCCACACCACCGTCAACCAGTACCAGATCGGGCAAGCGCGCAGTGCCGCTCGGCAATTGGGCGCTGCTACCGGCCTCACGCAACAGATCTGCCAATTTGGCGTAGCGCCGGGTCAGCACCTGGCGCATGGCAGCGTAGTCGTCGCCCGGCGTGATGTCTGCAATATTGAATCGACGGTATTCGGTGTTTTGCATCTTGTGGTGATGAAACACCACGCAAGAAGCCTGGGTCGATTCGCCTGCGGTGTGGGAGACATCAAAACACTCAACACGGAATTCATCCAAATTATCCAGACCCAGATCCAGGGCCTCAAGCAAAGCCCGGGTGCGGGCCTTTTGCGAGCCTTCTTCGGCCAGCAGTCGCGCCAGTTGCAAGCCCGCATTGGTCATCGCCATCTCAAGCCAGATCCGGCGCTGCTCGCGTGGCTGATGCACTGCCCGAACCTTGCACCCTGACTGTGCCGACAAGGCCTCGAGCAAGGTCTTGCTGACCGGCTCACTGGTGATCAACGTTGGTAGCAGAGGGACATCGACGTAATGCTGGGCGATAAAGGCCTCCAATACCTGGGTTTCAACGCTTTTGGCTGTTGAATTCGCATCGTCATCCGGGCTGTAAACGCCAGAGGCATCCTCCACATGAACCGGAAAGTAGGGTCGGTCGCCCAGGTGCCGACCCCCCCGCACCATGGCCAGATTGACGCAGGCTCGGCCCCCCTGAACTTTGACGGCCAGAATGTCCACATCCTTGTCCGCCACGTTGTCCATCGACTGCTGGTGCAACACGCTGGACAAAGCAGCAATCTGGTCGCGCAATTGCGCAGCCTGCTCGAACTCGAGTTGGGTCGAATGGGCCAACATCTTTTGCTCCAGCATGTCGAACAACTGCTGGGTGTCACCATGCAGGAACTTCTCGGCGTTGGCCACATCCTGGCCATAGGCCTGCAATGAAATATGGCCAACGCAAGGGGTCGAGCAGCGCTTGATTTGATAGAGCAAGCAGGGGCGGGTGCGGTTGCTAAAAACCGAGTCCTCACAAACCCGCAGCCGAAACACCTTCTGAATCAGACTGACCCCCTCCTTGACGGCATTGGCATTGGGATAAGGGCCAAAATAACGGTGCTTTTTCTCCACTGCGCCGCGGTAATAGGCGATGCGGGGAAAAGCCAAAGCGGGTGCGGCACCTGCGGCCATAGAGCTGGCGCTGGTGCCAGAAATCTTGAGGTAGGGGTAGCTCTTGTCGTCCCTGAATAAAATGTTGTACTTGGGGTTCTGGGTCTTGATCAGGTTGTTTTCCAACAGCAAGGCTTCGGCCTCGGAGCGAACCACCGTCGTTTCCATCCGAACGATTTTGCTGATCATGTGAGCAATCCGCGTTCCCCCCTGATCCTTTTGAAAATAACTGCCCACTCTTTTTTTGAGGTTGCGTGCTTTGCCAACGTAAAGCAAGGCATCGGCTGCGTCGAAATAACGGTAGACGCCCGGCAACGCCGGCAAGGCGGCAATGTCACTGAGCAATTGATCGGAATGGATTTGGGGCATATCGGGAAGCCTGGCATAAAGGCAGGCGCTTAAGAACTATAGCCTGCGGGCCGATCCCAAACACAAAGTCTGCACTGTCACAATTCGGCCCATGACACGACCCGTGCAGCTCTGGGATATTTTTTGTCAAGTCGTTGACAACTATGGCGACATCGGCGTGTGTTGGCGTTTGGCGGCAGATCTGGCAGCGCGTGGTCAACAGGTCCGGCTCTGGCTGGACGATGGCAGTGCGCTGCAATGGATGGCGCCGCTTGGCTGCCCCGGCGTCACTGTCTTGCCTTGGCCAAGCCAGCAACTGCCGGACCCAGCAGGCGATGTGTTACTGGAAACTTTTGGCTGTCAGATCCCATCACTGTTCCTCGGTGCGGTTGCCGACAAGGCCCGCAACACCGGCCGCGTTATTCCTTGGATTAATTTGGAATACTTATCGGCCGAGCCTTATGTACGGCGTTCGCATGGCCTGCCCTCGCCCGTTTTGTCCGGCCCCGGTCAGGGTCTGGTCAAGCACTTTTTCTACCCCGGTTTCACCACCGGCACCGGTGGCTTGCTGCGCGAAACTCAACTGTTGCAGCGCCAAGCCAATTTCCGTCCTGAAAATTGGCTGCGGCAACAAGGTTTGACCCGGGGTCCAGGTGAACAACTGGTTTCCCTGTTTTGCTATGAGCCCAAAGCCTTAACAACTTTGTTGGATTTGCTGGCAAGACCGGGCCAGGCCAGCCAATTGCTGGTCACCGCAGGACGCGCTGCGCAGGCTGTGCGCACTGTGCTGGAATATAAAAATCAAGCTCAAGCCCAGTGGAACCAAGCGCAAAACCTGACCATCAACTACCTGCCCTACCTCAGTCAGGATGATTTTGATCATCTGCTGTGGTCCTGCGATCTGAATTTTGTTCGGGGGGAAGACTCATTGGTGCGTGCGCTGTGGGCCGGTCAGCCCCTGGTCTGGCAGATTTATCCCCAGCAGGATGCAGCGCATCACGACAAGCTCGATGCTTTCCTAGACCAGATCCAGGCCCCGACCTCACTCCGCAAATTCCACCAGAGCTGGAACGAGGTGGACGATCTGCCCCTGATTCAGTTCGACCTGGCCGATTGGACGCAATCCTTGCGTCTTAGCCGTGCCAAGCTGCTGCAACAAAGCGACCTGAGCAGCCAGCTGTTGGCATTTGTCCACGGGTTGCAGGGCCCTGAAGCTGCTTGAACGAAAAAACGTTAAAATTCAAAGCTTTGCTGGAATGAAGTGGGTCTGGGATCTCCAGCAACCCATGCCCCCGCTGCATAAAACCGTACAAAACGACGCATAGCCGGATTGAAACCCGATGCGCCGAGCGGAAACCGATTGGAAATACAATGAAAATTGCTCAAGAAATTCGCGCCGGTAATGTGATCATGCACGGCAAAGACCCCATGGTGGTGCTTAAAACCGAATACAGCCGCGGCGGCCGTAACTCGGCTACCGTGCGCATGAAGCTCAAAAGCCTGATAGCCAACTTCGGCACCGAAGTCGTGTTCAAGGCCGACGACAAAATGGATCAGGTCATTTTGGACAAAAAAGACTGCAGCTACTCTTACTTCGCCGACCCCATGTACGTTTGCATGGACGAAGAATTCAACCAGTACGAAGTCGAGTCTGAAAACATGGGCGACGCGCTGAACTACCTCGAAGACGGCATGGAAGTCGAAGTGGTTTTCTACGACGGCAAGGCCATCTCGGTCGAGTTACCCACCAGCGTGGTGCGTGAGATCACCTGGACCGAGCCCGCAGTCAAGGGTGACACTTCGGGCAAGGTGCTTAAGCCCGCCAAGATCGCCACCGGCTTTGAGGTCGGCGTGCCTATTTTCGTGGCGCAGGGCGACAAAGTTGAGATCGACACCCGGACCGGCGAATACAGAAAACGGGTGTAAACCCAGTCGGACCGCACTGACCCACACAAAAGGCTTCTTCGAGAAGCCTTTTTTATGGGGCCTTTGAAAGCGCACATTTTTGTCCCACAATGTGCCTATGAACCCAACAAAACAACCAAAAGAACGGCGTTTGACCGCTGCCTGGGCCGAGTTAGAAAACCACGCTGATCACGGTAATCTTTTGAAGGCC
>CAXNKH010000064.1:0-7944 GCA_964202765.1 Burkholderiales bacterium
GCTTACCTGGGCTGACCGGAACTGGTTGGCTTTAAGCGCTTGGTTGAGACATGATTGATATCTGGAATCAGTTGCTCGGTGGTTTTGCCACGGCAGCCACCCCCATTAATTTGATGTGGGCTTTTGTCGGCTGCGTGGTGGGAACCGCCATCGGTGTGCTGCCCGGCATCGGCCCGGCCGTGACCGTGGCCATGCTGTTACCCATCACGGCCCAGGTCGAGCCGACCGCGTCGATGATCTTCTTTGCCGGCATCTACTACGGCGCCATGTACGGCGGCTCGACCACCTCCATTTTGCTCAACACCCCGGGTGAGACCGGCACCATGGTGACGGCGCTCGAAGGTTTCAAAATGGCCAAGAACGGTCGTGCCGGCGCTGCCCTGGCGACCTCGGCCATCGGCTCTTTTGTGGCAGGAACCATTGCCACGGTGCTGGTCACGCTATTTGCCCCGGTGGTTGCCAACTACGCGGTGTTGCTTGGGCCGCCCGAGTATTTTTGCCTAATGCTGTTGGCCTTTGTCACCGTCAGTGCCGTGCTGGGCAAGAGCGCCTTGCGTGGCATGACTGCGCTGTTCCTGGGGCTGGCCATGGGCCTGGTCGGAATCGACCAGATCACCGCACAAGTTCGCTACACCGGAGGCATCCCCGAGTTCATGGATGGGATCGAGGTGGTGTTGGTGGCGGTTGGACTTTTTGCCGTGGGCGAGACGCTCTACAACGTGCTCTATGAGGGGCGCACTGTCGCTGACATGAACCCGATCACCCGGGTCCATATGAGCAAAACCGAATGGCGGCGCTCCTGGCCGGCCTGGTTGCGCGGAACTGCGATTGGTTTCCCATTTGGCACCATACCGGCAGGAGGAACCGAGATCCCGACTTTCTTGAGCTACGCCACTGAGCGCAAGTTATCCAAGCACCAGAGCGAGTTTGGTAGCAGTGGGGCCATTGAGGGCGTGGCCGGCCCGGAAGCCGCCAATAACGCAGCGGTTACCGCGACCCTGGTGCCGCTCTTAACGCTGGGTATTCCGACCTCGGTCACCGCAGCCATTTTGCTCAGCGCTTTCCAGAACTATGGGATTCAGCCCGGACCCCAGTTGTTCCAGACCTCCTCCAGTCTGGTTTGGGCCTTGATTGCCTCACTCTACATCGGTAATGTGATGCTCTTGATTTTGAACCTACCCCTGGTCGGTCTCTGGGTCAAGTTGCTGCAGATCCCGAGGGCGCACCTTTACGCCGGAATTTTGATTTTTGCCACGGTCGGTGTTTACGGCATGCGCCAAAGTGCGTTTGACCTGGTCCTGATGTATGGCCTGGGCCTGCTCGGCGTTGTGATGCGGCGTTTTGATTTCCCCACCGCCCCGGTGATTGTCGGCATGATTCTGGGCCCAATGGCTGAGGCCCAGATGCGCAATGCTTTGTCGATTGGTGAGGGAAGTTGGTGGGTGTTTGTACAACGTCCGATGTCGGCTGCTTTGATGGCCCTGGTGCTGGCTTTGCTGGTGCTGCCGCGCTTGATTAAGCTGTTTAGACCGCTGACCACAGAGATTAAGCGGTGAGCGTTATCCTTTGTCCTACGTGAAATTCAGACTGCAAGCAACGCATCCAACCAACGGGCTGACCACGTTAGGCCAACCAACCTTGCAGCAGCTTGGCCTGCTTTTCGGTCCAGAACCGCAGCGGTGAACCCTCGGCATTTCAGATGCTGGCGTATTTGGCTGCCGATTTCTTTGGACGCAATCGCAAAATAATCCCGTGCAGGATCAACCACGAGAGCGGTTGGGGGATTTCGACCACCCGGGGGTCACTCAAGGATTCAGCCAAATAAGTGCGCAGGGACTGCGCTGTGGGCGCATCGGACGTCCCCAGATTGCACAACACAATGGCGCAGCCGACAGCTGGGTCGGGGCTGATCTGGGGTTCTTTGGCGAAACGCATGGCCTTTTGTCACGCAGTCTGGGCCGGGCCTTGGCCTATGGCCTGTGCAACTTCTAAGGCGCTGCGCACCGCACCCTCAATCGTGGCTGGGTAGGGGCTTGCGACATAGTCGCCACAGGCCCACAAGCCCGGTGCAATCGGTTGCTGTGGTCGGTGCAATGGCGCGGTGCAGGCGAAGGTGGCGCGTTTTTCCACCACGGTTTGAACCGGCTGCATCTGAAGGCCCAATTGGGTTCGGGCTTGGGCCAGAACCTGGGCTTGCAAGGCTTCGCGCTCCCCCTGGCTCGCGCTGATCACAAAGGCCAGCAGGCCGGCCGGCCCCCCGAGTTGGCCCCGGTCAAACACAAATTGGGCTGGCTCGGTCGGGCTAGAGCGTAAAGCCAACAGGGGTCGACTCAGCTGGGCCTCGGGGGCCCAGGCATAGACGGTCGTGATGGCCTCAAACTGAAGTGCCTCGGTGGCTTGGGCCCATTGCTGCATGGCATGGGACACAGTCCCTGTGTTTGAGTCGGCACCATGCCTGATCAGGCGGGCTGCATCGGTGGCGGGTGTGGCCGTGACAACAGCATCGAACAGTTCGCCCTGGAGAAGCCATTGAGGGCCGACGCTGTGCAGTTCCTCCACCCGCTGCCCCAGTTGCAGCCTAGCGCCTTGTTCCCCAAGCCAGGCTGCCGCTGCCTTGGGGAACAGCGCCGTCAGATCGACCCGGGGCAGCAACAGATCGCTGCCACCGCGTGGGCTGAACAAGGCGTCGTGCAGTACCCGTAAAAAAACCTGAGCGCTGGCCACCGCGACCGGTGTATTGAGCGCAGACAGGCACAGGGGTGCTATCAGTTCGGTCATCACGGTGGGGCTGAGGCCCTGGCAAAGCTGCTCGACTGTGGTGGGTGCCGGGCAACGAAAACTGATCAACTGCCAACGAATGGCTTGTCGCAGCAGGGATGCCTTGTCGCGCCAGCTCCAGCCGCGAGCGGTGGCCATACCCGCCAGAACGTTCCAGGGCGGCGCCCATGGGGGCAATTGAATGCCTTGTTGGTCGGGAAATTTCAATGTGAGAGGCAGGCGCAGCAGGCTGCTGTCGGGATCGACACCAACCCGTCTGAGCAAGTTAAGGCTGGCACGGTAAGCACCGATCAGGATGTGCTGGCCGTTGTCCAGCATCACGGGTGTTCCGTCGGGCAGATTGGAGGGCAGGGCCCGGGATCGACCGCCCAATGTGCGGGAGGCTTCGTAAATACTGACCTGATGGCCTGCGCGCGTGATTTCGACCGCAGCGCTCAGGCCGGACCAGCCCGCGCCAATGACGGCGACCTTCATTGCCGCAGCGCCGGGCCGCCCCAAGCGAGGCACGCCCCCTCGGGGGGCAGCGAAGTACGCGAAGCGATGAGCGTGGGGGCCATGGTTAGATCCGACCCAGCGCCTGGACCTTCCACGCCAACCAGAACTTGCGCAGCGGTGTGAGTCGGATGCGCTGGTGCAGCACCGAGAAGTTGTCACGCTCGATTTCGCGCAGCAGGCTGCGGTAGATGCTGGCCATCATCAGACCCGGTTTCTGGCTGAAGCGGTCGGCCGCAGGCAATAAAGACAGGGCTTCGTCGTACAGGCTGTGGGCCCGCTCGGCCTGGAATTGCATCAGGGTCGTGAACTGTGGCGAATAACTGCGCTTGAGAATTTCATGCGCCTTGACATCGAACTGCTGCAGTTCGCTGACCGGCAGGTAAATGCGACCGCGCAGCGCGTCTTCACCCACGTCACGAATGATGTTGGTCAGCTGAAAAGCCAGGCCCAGCTTGTGCGCGTAGGCCGTGGTGTGGCTCTGGGTTTGGCCAAATATCTGCGCCGCCACCTCACCCACCACGCCGGCCACTAAGTGGCAGTAGCGCTGCAAGCCGGGGAAATCCAAGTAACGGGTTTGCTCCAGGTCCATCTGGCAACCTTCGATCACGGCCAGCAGTTGACGCTGTTCGATACGGAAGTTCTGGACATGGGGCATCAAGGCTTGCAACACCGGGTGGCTGGGCTTACCGGAAAAAGACTGAGCCACCTCGGTCTGCCACCAAGCCAGCTTGGCTGCAGCAACGCCGGGGTCTACCATGTCGTCCACCACATCATCGATCTCACGACAAAAAGCGTAGAACGCGGTGATGGCGGCGCGCCGGGGTTTGGCTAGAAAAAGGAAGGCGTAATAAAAACTGCTGCCCGAAGCGGCAGTTTTTTCTTGGACATATTGCTCAGGCGACATGACTTGATTGTTACATCCCGATCTCACATCCACAGCGCGCGCCACAGCAGCAGGGGGGCGTCCCAGACGCGCAGTCGGGTCCGTTGCGTGAGCGTGGCGAACTGCAGGGTCTCAATTTTGTCCAGAATTCGCAAGCCTCCCTGCACCACCAGACGCAGTTCCCAGCCGGCGCGGCCTGGAATCAGTTTCACCAAGGGGCTGCCCTGAACCATCCTGACTCGCGCCAATCGCGTTTGCATGGCGATCAGGTTCGTTATGTTGGCGCTCTGGACCCTGCTTTCAAGTCCTGCCCGATCCACTTGGTGCTGCTCGCAATCTTGGGTCGGGAGGTAATGGCGTCCGCGTGGAATGTCGCGGCTCAAATCCTGCCAAAAATTGATGAGTTGCAAGGCGGTGCAAATATCGTCACTCAGGGCCAAGGCGTTGGGCTGCTGCACGCCATACAGGTGCAGCAGGAGACGCCCAACTGGATTGGCCGATAGTCTGCAGTAGGCCAGCAGTTCGGCTTGGTTGGCGTAGCCGCTTTGATCTCGGGTCTTGACCACGTCCTGCACAAAAGCATCAAGCAAGTCTTCCAGCAAGGACGCCGGCAGGCTGAAGTGGTGGATTGCCCGTGACAGCGGCTCGAACACCAAAGGCCAACGCTGGCTGGGGCTGTGGCCGGCTAGCACGGCATAGAGGTCGGCTCGGAAGGCCGCAAGCGCTGCCAGCCGCTGCTCGGCCGATGCCTCCCCTTCGTCGGCGATATCGTCGGCGGTTCGGGCAAACCAGTAAAGGGCGACGATCGCTGGCCTGAACCGCGGCGGGCACAGGATTGATGCAACGGGGAAGTTTTCGTAATGGGTCACGTCCTGGATTGTCGCTTGCGTCAAGGGGCGGTTCTTGTTGGCCGAGAAGGGGCTTGCTGACAGGTTAAAATCGAGGGCTGACCTTTTCGGATGGGGGGTCGTGGTCTCTGGCGTCTTTGTGCCCGAACCTGAACCCCTTATTTTGTTTGTTTGCGCGGGTGGCGAAATTGGTAGACGCACCAGGTTTAGGTCCTGACGGTAGCAATACTGTGGGGGTTCGAGTCCCCCCCCGCGCACCACCTTTGAGGTTTTGAGTTGTTCGCCGCTGTAGGCGGCTTGCTCTGTCCTCTTTGTTTTTGAAGTTTAGGAGAACCACGATGACCGTTAATGTTGAGACCCTGGAAAAACTGGAACGAAAAATGACCCTGACCTTGCCGGTCAGCGTGATCCAGTCTGAAGTCGATTCACGCCTCAAGCGCATGGCGCGCACGGTGAAGATGGATGGTTTTCGTCCCGGCAAAGTGCCAATGAATGTGGTGGCCCAGCGGTATGGTTACTCCGTGCATTACGAAGTGATGAACGACAAGGTTGGAGAAGCTTTTGCCAATGCGGCCAATGAAGCCCAGTTGCGGGTGGCTGGACAGCCCAAGATCACTGAAAAGGAAGTCGCGGTTGAAGGCGAAATGGCTTTTGATGCGGTGTTTGAGGTTTACCCTGACGTGAAAATTGGCGATCTGTCCGGCGCTGAAGTTGAAAAGCTCTCGGCTGACGTGTCCGAGGTGGCGATCGACAAGACCCTGGACATCTTGCGCAAGCAACGCCGCACTTTTGCCCAGCGTCCGCAGGATGGCGCGGCGCAGGACAGCGACCGTGTCACGGTTGATTTCGAAGGCAAGATCGACGGCGAGCCTTTCTCTGGCGGCAAGGCCGAAGCGTTTCAGTTTTTGGTTGGCGATGGCCAGATGCTCAAGGAATTTGAAGACGCCGTGCGTGGCATGAAAATCGGTGAGAGCAAGACTTTCCAACTGGCTTTCCCAGGCGACTACCACGGCCAAGATGTGGCCGGTAAAACCGCGGATTTCATGGTGACTTTGAAGAAACTGGAAGCCGCTCATCTGCCTGAAGTCAATGATGCTCTGGCCAAGTCGCTGGGTATTGCCGATGGCAGCGTAGAGAGTTTGCGTGCTGACATCAAGAAAAACCTGGAGCGTGAAGTTAAATCGCGGCTACAGGCCCGCAACAAGCAAGCCGTGATGGACGCCCTGGTGGCCAAGGCCGAGCTTGAGTTGCCCCAAACCATCGTTCAGTCAGAAGTGGAGCGCCTGATTGAGGGTGCCCGCGCCGACCTCAAACAACGTGGCATCAAGGACGCGGACAAGGCACCGATCCCGGCCGACGTGTTTCTGCCGCAGGCCCAGCGGCGTGTTCGTCTGGGGTTGGTGGTGGCCGAGCTGGTACGCGCCAACGCCTTGCGCGCCACACCCGAACAGGTTAAATCCCACATTGACGAGCTCGCAGCCAGTTACGAAAAGCCGGCAGACGTGGTGCGTTGGTACCAGAGCGAGCCCCAGCGCATGGCCGATGTCGAAGCCGTGGTGGTGGAGAACAATGTCACCGACTATGTGTTGTCGAAAGCCAGAAGTGTAGACAAAGTCATCAGTTTTGATGAGTTGATGGGTCAGGGCTGAGGCGAGATGGGTTTACAGTAGTGGCATCCGATACTTTGCGGGGCAGATAGGGAAAATAATGAACTTGCAGAACAGCGCAATGGAAACACAGTCACTCGGCATGATTCCGATGGTGATAGAGCAGTCGGGCCGGGGCGAGCGTTCCTACGACATTTACTCACGTTTGCTCAAAGAGCGCGTGATTTTTTTGGTGGGCTCGGTCAATGATCAATCGGCCAACTTGATCGTTGCACAGCTCTTGTTCCTAGAGAGTGAGAATCCGGATAAGGACATCTCTTTTTACATCAACTCACCTGGGGGTTCGGTCAGTGCGGGCATGGCGATTTTCGACACCATGAACTTTATCAAGCCGCAAGTCTCCACGCTGTGCACGGGTTTTGCCGCCAGCATGGGGGCTCTTCTGCTGGCTGCTGGAGCCAAGGGCAAGCGTTTTTCTTTGCCTAATTCCAAGATCATGATTCATCAACCTTCGGGGGGCAGTCAGGGTCAGGCCACTGAAATCGAAATCCAGGCCCGTGAAATTTTGAAGACCCGCGAGCAGCTCAACAAAATCCTGGCCGATTGCACAGGCCAGCCCCTGGAGCGGATTGCACGCGACACCGATCGCGACTATTACATGTCGGCTGAGGAATCCAAGGAATACGGATTGATCGATCAGGTGATCTCTAAGAGGGCTTAATGGCCCGTCGAATCGTTCGCTTAATTTTTAAAAAGGGATAGCCCTCATGGCCGAAAAAAAAGGCACTTCCAGCGAAAAAACTCTTTATTGCTCTTTTTGCGGCAAAAGCCAGCACGAGGTCAAGAAGCTGATTGCCGGCCCCTCGGTGTTCGTCTGCGATGAATGCATTGACCTGTGCAACGAAATAATTCGCGATGAATTGCCGGTCGATACCGTTGTGGCCAAAGCGGGTAGCGACCTTCCAACACCGGCGCATATCAAGGCCAATCTGGACAGTTATGTGATTGGCCAGGAGGCGGCCAAGCGCATGCTGGCCGTGGCCGTTTACAACCATTACAAGCGCTTGCAGCACAAAGACAGCGCTAAAAAAGACGATGTCGAGTTGTCCAAAAGCAACATCTTGCTGATCGGACCGACAGGTTCAGGAAAAACGTTGCTGGCCCAGACCTTGGCCCGAATGCTCAATGTTCCTTTCGTGATGGCCGATGCCACGACATTGACTGAGGCCGGCTATGTAGGAGAAGACGTTGAAAACATCGTTTTGAAGTTGCTTCAGTCTTGCAATTACGAGGTCGAACGGGCCCAGCGTGGCATCGTCTATATCGACGAGAT
>CAXNKH010000065.1:0-7933 GCA_964202765.1 Burkholderiales bacterium
GGAGCGGTGCGTGACTTTGTGCTCGGACTGAGCCTGATCAATGGCCGCGGCGAGTTGCTAACCTTTGGTGGCCAGGTGATGAAAAACGTCGCCGGCTACGATGTGTCGCGCCTGATGGCGGGTGCCATGGGGACGCTGGGTGTGATCACGGAAGTCTCGCTCAAAGTCTTGCCAGCGGCACCGGCTGAGGCCACGCTGATGGCCACTGGCATAGGTCAGCAAGAGGCGCTGGACTTGCTTAATCGTTGGGGCGGCCAGCCGCTGCCCTTGAACGCCAGTTGCTGGGTCCGCGATGAGACCCTAAGCCCTGCGCAAGACTGTTTGTTTGTGCGCCTGCGCGGTGCAGTGGCAGCGGTCGCGGCCGCTTGCCCGCGCATGAGCACCGATATACAAGCACTGGGCGGCGCTGTTTGTTTGATGGACCCAGCGCAGGCAGGCCCTGATTGGCAAGCCTGCCGCAACCAGGCCCTGCCCTTCTTTACGGCCCCATCGAGCGACCTGGCGCTGTGGCGTTTTTCCGTGGCTCAAACCGCAGCGATGCTGGCATTGCCTTATCCCCAATTCATCGAGTGGCACGGTGCCCAGCGCTGGTTATGGGCGCCGCTGTCAGCCGAACCGGCGCTGCGCGCTTTGGCCAGCCAAGCCGCGGGTCACGCCACGCTGTTTAAAGCGCCACCTGATCACCTGGCCCCGATCGGCCCTCGATTCCAAGCTTTGGCTGAGCCGCTGCAGCGGATTTCACGCGAACTCAAAAAACAATTTGACCCGGTCGGTATTTTCAATCTGGGCAGAATCTGATGCAAACCCATCTCGCTCCCGAATATAAAAATACAGTCGACGGCCTGGCCGCAGAAGCGGTTTTGCGCAAATGCGTGCACTGTGGCTTCTGCAACGCAACCTGCCCGACCTACCAGTTGCTGGGCGATGAGCTCGACGGCCCACGAGGCCGCATTTACCTGATTAAACAGGTGCTTGAAGGCGAAAAACCCACCCGCAAAACGCAGCTGCATCTGGACCGTTGTCTGACCTGTCGCAACTGTGAAAGCACTTGTCCCTCGGGTGTGGATTATGGCCATTTGGTCGATATCGGGCGCAAGCTGGTCGATGCCAAAGTGCCGCGGCCGCTGCCTGAGCGCGCCTTGCGCTGGGCGCTCAAGGAGGGCTTGACCTCGCCCCTGTTTGCTCCGGCCATGAAGCTCGGTCAGCTGGTGCGCGATCTGCTGCCGCAAGCACTGAAAAATAAAGTGCCGGTACGGCAAGCCGCCGGCGTCTGGCCGACCCGCGAGCATGGTCGCAAAATGCTGCTGCTGGCGGGTTGCGTGCAGCCGGCCATGATGCCCAACATCAACAGCGCAACGGCCCGCGTGCTTGACGCAGCAGGTATCCAGGGCGTGATCGCAGCGGCAGCGGGCTGCTGTGGTGCTGCCAAGTTTCACCTCAATGACCAGGAGGGCGGTAAGGCGCAGATGCGGGCCAACATCGATGCCTGGTGGCCTCATGTGCAGGCCGAAGCACCAAACGCTGCCAGTGGCGTGGAGGCCATCATCATGAACGCCTCGGGCTGTGGCGTCACGGTCAAGGAGTATGGCCACATCTTGCGCGACGACCCGCTCTATGCGGCCAAGGCCGAACGCATCAGCCAACTGACGCGCGACCTGAGCGAACTGTTGCCCGAGCTGTCAGCGGCTTTGCGCGGCAAGGTCTCGGCCCCGGTTGGACAACTGGTGTTTCACCCGCCCTGCACTTTGCAACACGGCCAGCAATTGCGCGGCGGGGTCGAGCAGCATCTGGGCGAGCTGGGCTTTGACCTGAAGGTGAGCAACAACGAAGCCCACCTGTGCTGTGGTTCGGCTGGAACCTACTCGGTGCTGAACCCAGAGCTGGCCTACCAATTGCGCGATCGCAAGTTGGGCCATCTGAACGAGATGCAGCCCGAGGTCATCGTGTCAGCCAACATGGGCTGTATCACGCATTTGCAAAGTGGAACCCCGACTCCGGTCAAGCACTGGGTTGAGGTGCTGGACGCGGCGCTGGCAACAAGCGATTAAAGCGCGACCAGCGCGCTTTCAATGTCGGTCGCGATGCGCTTGGGTCGGGATAGTGATCGGGGTCGGGGCTCGGGGCCAAGCAGCCAACGTGGCAGCGAACAGAATCAGCGCACCGCCGATCAGGCTGCGCATCGATAGCTCAGACGCACCCAACAGCACGGAAGAGGCGCTGGCAAAAACAACTTCAGACAACATGATGAGGGCGGTGTTGCTGGCGCGCAGGCGCGAGGCACCATACTGTAGGCACAGGGTACCGGCCAGAAAAATCAGACTCAGCAACAGCGTCAAACCAAGCCAGCTTATATTCGGCGCGGGCGGTGCTGAGACGATGCCCAAATGCTGGCCCAGCAAGGCGGTCGCCAAGGCCATCAGCATGCAGCCACTGAACATGGCCAGGGTACGCGCGCTGCTGGGGGTCTGATTGAGTTTGCGCAGCAAGATATTGGTCAGTGCGAAACACAGGCCGCCGAACAAGGCCAGCCAGTCGGGCCAACTCTCAGGCAGCGGCCAGGCTGACTCGGGCGTTTTAAGTACCACGACCAGACCGACCCCGGCGATCAACAGTTGCAGCAACGAAGCCGGACTGGGTTTCTCACTCAAGATCGGCCAGGCCAACAGCACCACCCAGGCCGGCATCAGATAGAACAACAGCACCACCCGAACCACATCCCCTTCAGTCACCGCCCAGTTGAAGCCCACATTGGTCAAGCCCGAGGCCAGCATCAGCAGCCACAAAAGCGGTTGCTGCAGCAGACCACGCCAGGCATTGGGCTTGAAGCACAGCAGACAGACCAGCGCAAAGCAAAAGATCAGGGCCGTGGCCCACAGTGGATGCAGCCCCTGGCTTTGCAGTTCACGAAATGGCCACCAGGACAGCCCCCAGACCAGGGCATTGAACAGGAGGGCCAGGGCGGGCATCAGCCGTGCAGGTTGTCGTTGCGGGCGAACGCGAGCAGGTGCTCGACTTCCTCTTTGTGAGCGATGCAATTGTGGGCATGCCAGCGCTTGATCAGCCACATGAAGCCGGCCACGATCAGGCCAAAACCGGTGATGGCACCAAAGGCCGACAGGCCCATGCCGGTGGAGAAACTGTAGAGGGCACCCAAACCGAGAATGCAAGCTTGCTCGTTGAAGTTTTGTACAGCAATCGAGCGACCTGAGCCCATCAGGTTGTGGCCCCGGTGTTGCAGCAGCGCATTCATGGGAACCACCAAAAATCCGCCCAATCCGCCCAGCAAAATGAGAAAGGGTGCAGCAACCCAGACATTGTTGATGAAGTTGAGCAAGATCACCAACAGGCCCATGGCGATGCCCAGCGGAATGACACGGGTTGCCCCATCGAGTTTCATTCGCACTGACGCGACGACCGCACCCACCGCCGTGCCAATGGCCACGACCCCGACCAGCGAAGAGGCCTGGGTCACGGTATAGCCCAACGCCACCGAGGCCCAAGCCAGAACAATGTAGCGCAGGTTGCCGCTGACACCCCAGAACAAGGTGGTGGTGGAGAGCGAAATTTGGCCCAGGCGATCGTGCCACAAACGGGTGTTGCAAGTCCAGAAATCGGGCAACAAAGTCAACAACTTTTTTGGCAGGGCGCGCATCTCAACCCCGGTGTGAGGAATGCGGGTGTTGAACCAGGCAGCTAGCAGGTAGACAAAAATCAGCACACAAATCGCGGCTTCCGGTGCGCTGTCGATACCAGTGGTAATGAAAGGCAGGTCGATCGACAGTAGGGAGTTCGATGCTGCGTGGCCCACCAGTTGGCCCCCGAGCAGAACACCCAGAATGATCGAGGCAATGGTCAGCCCTTCGATCCAGCCATTGGCCTTGACCAGTTGTGAGGTGGGCAACAGCTCGGTCAGGATGCCGTATTTGGCTGGTGAGTAGGCCGCTGCACCCAGACCCACAAACGCATAGGCCATCAAGGGGTGGCTGCCAAACAGCATCATGAGGCAGCCGACGACCTTGATGAAGTTGCTGATCCACATGACCTTACCTTTGGGCAGGGCGTCGGCAAAAGCACCCACGAGAGGCGCAAGCACCACATAGAACAAGGCGAACATCGGAACCAGTGCGGCTTGTTGCCACTCGGGCGCGCCATCACTTCGCAGCAACTGAACGGCGACCACGAACAAGGCGTTGTCGGCAAGCGAGCTGAAAAACTGCGCTGCCATGATGGTGTAAAAACCGCGTTTCATGCTTATCGAACTGGCATCAGTGAGGCTGATGAATAAAGATTCCTGATGCATTCATGAGGACTTTGCTGTACATCTCGTCAGCGCCGTCCTCACTAGATTGGCAGACAGCGGGTTATAGCACGCCGGGCAATGTCAAAATCGGGCATCATTTCTCTCATTTAGGGTATTAACCGATAGATATGCCGCGCCCAATACAAGCCACTGTTCACAGCGATGCCCTGCGCCATAACTTGGACCGCGCCCGAAGGGCTCAGCCCGATGCCCGAGTCTGGGCGGTGGTCAAGGCCAACGCCTATGGTCACGGCATTGAGAATGTGTTTGAGGGTCTGCGCGGCGCCGACGGCTTTGCCCTGTTGAGCCTGGATGAAGCGCAGCGGGTACGCAGCCTGGGTTGGCGCGGACCCATTTTGTTGCTTGAGGGTGTGTTTGAACAGCGCGACCTGGAGTTGTGTTCGCGACTCGGCCTGTGGCATACCGTGCATTGTGAAGAACAAATCACCATGTTGGCAACCCACAAGACCCATGTGCCACACCGGGTTTTTCTCAAGCTGAACTCCGGCATGAACCGTCTCGGTTTCACACCCCAGCGGTTTCGCTCAGCCTGGGCCCGGCTCAATGCCTTGCCCCAGATCGAGGAGATTTCACTGATGACGCATTTCAGCGATGCAGACGGCTCGGCCGGGATTGCCGATCAAATGACCATCTTCGATGCCGCCACACTGGACTTGCCAGGTGAGCGGTCCCTCTGCAACAGCGCAGCGATTTTGCGTTACCCGCTGGCCGGTGACGAGCAAGTTGGCTCTGACTGGATGCGACCCGGCATCATGCTGTATGGCAGCTCACCCGATTACCCCGAGCACTCAGCCCAGGATTGGGATTTGCAAAGCGCCATGACCTTGAGCAGCACGTTGATTGCTGTTCAGCATCTGGCAGCCGGCGACAGTGTCGGCTATGGCTCGAGCTACACCGCGCAGCAGACGATGCGCATCGGTGTCGTGGCTTGCGGTTACGCCGACGGCTATCCGCGCCATGGGCCGGCTAGCCATGCCGCAGGAATGCCGATTTTGGTCAACGGCGTGCGCACCAGAACGGTGGGACGAGTCAGCATGGACTTGATTGCGCTGGACTTGAGCCCGGTGCCCGATGCCGTGTTTGGCAGCGAAGTCACACTGTGGGGCCGCTCGGCCCTGGGCCAGGAACTGTCGATCGATGAAGTGGCCGCCGCTGCCGGCACCGTGGGCTATGAGCTGATGTGTGCGCTCGCCGCCAGAGTTTCGGTAGCGGTGGACTAGGACCTTCGCAAGCCCAGTGCCATCACAGCGCCAACCACCAGCAAGGCGCCGCCAATCTGCATCGGCGCGATCGCCTGATCTAGCAGCAACCACGCCAGTACCAAGGCGAAAACGGGTTCGACGTTCATGATGGGCGAACTGCCGACCACGCCCAGCTTGGGCAGCAGTGTGAACATGATGGTGAACGCTGTTCCGTAGAGCAGCGTCAGGCAGGCCAAGCCCCACCAGCCAGCCGGGGCATGCGGCAAATGCAGGCCACCTTGAACGCCGACTGCGGCCAGGGCGATGACGCCGACGATGCCCAGGGTGATGGCCGTGCGAACGCGGCCGTCAAGATCGGCGGCCTCATGCTGGGTCAATACCAGAGCTAGGCCGAACGTGGCAGCCGAGGTCAGGGCAAAGGCCACGCCAGCACCAATCAAGCCCCATTGCCCGGCGGCACCCAGACCGGAGGCAGCGCCTAGGACGTCGAGTGCCAGCGCCAAGCCCAACATGATGACGGGCATCGCGATCAGCACAGCCCGCTCAGGCACTCGGCGGTAAATCGCCCAGGCCCAAAATGCAGTCCACAAGGGGTAGGTGTTGAAGGCCAGCAGCGCCAGCGCCACCGGTAGCCGCGCCACCGACGAATAAATGCACAGGCTTTGCACGCCCACCAGCAGTCCAATGAAGGGCAGCACCCGCCGATGCCGCGCGCTAAGCCGAAACTTCACGCCTTGCAGCAAGAGCAGTAGCGTGACCACCACTGCCGTGACGCTGCTGCGCACCGTCACGGCAGTGGCCACGTCGAGACCGTTGTTGAAAGCAAAGCGTGCCGCCACATGGTTGGCGCCCATCATCAAGGCCACCAATAACAAGATGAAAAAAGCCGCGCGGCTCGGTGCCGAAGAGCGCATCAATAAAGGCCCCGAACTTTGGCCTGCAGGCGCGACAGTCCGAGCAGGGTGTCGGTCCAAGGCGTGGCGGTCTGGGTCAAAGCACCCAGCTCCTTGACTGCAGTGACCAGTGCATCGAGCTCGATCGCCTTGCCGGCCTCCATGTCCTGCAGCATCGAGGTCTTGGCAGCCCCAAGTCGGCGCGTAACGGCTTGTCGATCTGCGGGTTGTTCGTTGATCGGTGTGCCGATGCGTGCGCCAATTTCCTTGGCCTCTAACATCACCTTGGAAATGAAATTTCCGATCAAAGGGTCGTCGAGAATTTGGTCCATGGTGGCGCCAGTCAGGGCGCTGATCGGGTTCATGGTCATATTGCCCCACAGCTTGTACCAGACGTCTTTTTGGATTTGCTGCGACAGCACAGCGGCAAAGCCAGCCTGCGTCAATAGTGAGCCGAGCTGCTGCACACGCTCACCGGTTTGCCCGTCAGGTGCGCCAAAGATCAGCTGGTTGCCGCCTTGGTGGCGAACCTGTCCCGGCCCATCGAGCGAACAACTGGCGTGCACCACACAGCCGATCACCTGGGTAGTAGAAAATGCCTTGCCAATCTCGCCGGTGGCATCGACTGCTTGCAGTCGCGTGCCCTGAAGTGCTCGGCCGAAGCCCTGAAAAAACCACCAAGGAACGCCGTTCATAGCGCTTAGCACCAAGGTGTGGGGGCCGATCAAGGGCTGAATGTGACGCGCCACATCCAGCAGTGCCGGCGCTTTGACGGTAATTACCACCAGGTCCTGCGGCCCTAGGTCGGCCGGATTGGCGCTGGCCTGAACGCTCCAGCGCCCCGCTTTAGGCCCGGGTGACCCCGGGCTTGTGTTGCTGTTAAGCCGCAAACCCTGTTGTTGCAGAGCCGCTAGGGTGGCGCCGCGCGCCACCATGCTAAGTTGGCAGCCGGCTTGGGCCAGGCCAGCACCAATCCAGCCGCCAATGGCGCCAGCACCGTAAATACATGCTTTTGAAATCAATCCATCACTCATTTTTCTACGAGCCGTTTCCAGTTCCTGCTTGGCTAGTGGGTCGCCAAGCTTAATCGTTCCTGCCAGGAACTGCTGTCGCTTGGGCATCTATTGACCGTTCCGCAATCTATGGCATCAAGGCGTTGGGTTCTGCCTGAGACTCGCAGACGTTCGAATGTCCCGTGCCCGAATTCACGTCTAATTTTCGCTGGAATATCGGTTCACGGCGACGGAACACCAGCCACGGGGCCAGGATCAGTTCGGTGGGGCGCGCAGCGCAGCGGCATCAAGGAGGAGAAAATTGGGGTCAGACCCCAATTCAGGACGGTCGTTGATGCCATTCGAAATGATCCGCAACGAAATTGGGTTCTGATCCTAATTTTCGGAGGACAGCCACGGAGCTGTGCGTCGCACCGAACTGATCCAGTGCACACCTTCGTCTAAAAGCCGATCAGCTCAGGACATGGCGGGGTCAAGGCGAACCGGAGTTCGCAATATTTTGGG
>CAXNKH010000066.1:0-7846 GCA_964202765.1 Burkholderiales bacterium
TCAACGGCTTTGAATCTGTCCTGCGCTGCCGCCTCGAAGCGATCGAGAAACGGCAATTCGGTGTACATCATGCTGAGGTTGGCGGCGAATTTAGGCATAGGGGTACTAAGGTAAGGGCCGAAGAGGGGAATATTACAGCCGCCAAGCGACTACCAACGGGCGCCAAAAGTCTGGCGCAACTCATCAATTTGCGAATCGCTCAAAGGCAGGGGCTGGGCTTGGCTGCCCAGCCATAGCTTGGCTGTTTCCTCCAGCTCTTCGAGTGTGGCCATGGCAGCAGCTGGCGTGTCGTTCCAGACATTGGGCCCCAGGCGCTCCAGCATCACGGCACGGATAGGCTTTTGCTGTTGACCGTAACGCGCAATCGTTTGAGCCACCTGTTGCGCCGCCTGCGGATCCCCGGGGCGCGCGTAAGGAATCAGCGGTACATGGCCGACCTTCATCACGAAATAAGGCGTCAGTGCCGGCAACAACTCAGGTAAGCCTGGTTGCAAGCTCAGGGCGACACAGGCGCTGCTGTGGCTGTGAACAATGCAGCTGGTTCGACCATCGAACTCTCTGGCCGCGCGGTAAATAGCAGCATGCAAAGTGATGGTTTTGCTGGCCGGGTCGCCGCTGAGTTGCTGCAAGTTGTCGTCCAGCCGGGCCAAGCGCTCTGGGGCTAGCCAGCCCAGACAGGCATCGGTCGGCGTGATCAAAAAACCTCCGCCGCAGTCGGCATCGAGCCGGATGCTTATATTTCCCGCAGTTGCGTGCACATAACCACGCTGGAATAGGCTAAGGCCTATGCGACAGATTTCCTCGCGGGCCTGATTTTCAGTCAGCGCTTTGTTCATGCCAGCATAGTAAAGGCTTTGCTGAAGAAGTCGTCGCTGCCGAAATTACCCGATTTCAGAGCCAAGTGCAGCCCCGCTCCAGGCCCCCCTGTTGCGGCCAACTCAGGTCCAAGCTGGGCGTGGCACCAGGGCACACCCGGGTCAATTTGACCACCAATTTTCATTTGTCCGATCTGGAGCGCTTGGATGCAAGCACCCGAAGTTTCGCCACCCGCGACGACCAGCTGCCGGACACCGAAATCAACCAGGCCGCGCGTAATTCGGCCCAAGGTTTGTTCAATCAGAGCGCCAGCTTGTTCAGCCCCCAGTCGGTCCTGACTGGACCGGACTGCCTCAGCATCGGCTGTCGAATAAATCAACACCGGGCCGCTCGCCAACAAGGGCTGGGCCCAGCGCAGCACCTTGGCCGCTGCATCAACACCGCGTGCTTGATCCGCAGCAATGTCCTGCGGGTCAAGCGCCAAGGCCGGACGACCCGAAGCGATGAAATGAGCGACCTGTTTTTGGGTCGCCAACGAACAACTGCCCGCCACCACCGCCTGCAAGCCCCGCGCGACGGGCAACACGCTGGCAGAGTCCGCAGCCGAGAGACCGAAGTTTTGCGGCAGGCCAATGGCCACGCCCGAGCCCGCCGTCACCAGCGCCAGCTCGGCAAAAGCCGGCCCCATGCGCAACAGATCGTCGTTGGACAGGGCATCGACCACGGCAATGCTTACGCCCTGTGCTTCGAGTTGGGTCATGCGCGCCTGCATTGCAGCCGCACCTTGCGCCACGGTCTTATGATCTATCAACCCCACCTGCCCCTGGCATTGCGCCTGCAGCACCCGCACCAGATTGGCATCGCGCATCGGCGTCAGGGGGTGGTTCTGCATGCCCGATTCGTTGAGTAACACATCACCAACAAACAAATAACCTTTGAATACCGTGCGCTGGTTGTCCGGAAACGCTGGGGTGGCGATGGTGAATTTCACCCCCAACGCGGCCATCAGCGCCTCGGTCACCGGACCAATATTGCCCCGCAGCTCGCCGCTGTAGAGGCTGTCAAATGTCGAGCAGTATTTGAAGTAAATCTGCTGGGCTCCCTGCGTCTGCAACCACGACAGCGCCTGCAACGACTGCGCGATCGCCAACTCCGGCGCGATGGTGCGCGACTTCAGCGCCACCACCACCGCATCCACGTCTTCGATCAGGTCCTGGCTCGGGACGCCCAAGGTTTGCAGCACCCGCAGCCCTGCGCGTACCAGGTTGTTGGCCAGGTCGGTGGCGCCCGTGAAGTCATCGGCAATACAGCCAAGTTTGATTTTTGCCATGTCCTGTCAGGGCTTGGTCGGCAAGGTAATGCCCGGGAAAATCTTGATCACTGCACTGTCGTCTTCCTTGGCAAAACCAGCACTTGAAGCCTGCATGAACATTTGGTGCGCGGTCGAAGACAGCGGCAAAGGAAACTTGCTGGCGCGCGCCATGTCCAGCACCAGCCCTAGGTCCTTGACGAAAATATCGACCGCTGACAGCGGCGTGTAGTCGGCCGCCAAGACATGAGCCATGCGGTTCTCGAACATCCAGCTGTTGCCTGCGCTGTGGGTGATGACCTCGTACAAAGCAGCTGGATCGATCCCTTCGCGCAGGCCCAGGGCCATGGCTTCAGCGGCCGCAGCGATGTGCACGCCAGCCAATAGCTGATTGATGATTTTGACCTTGCTGCCGGCGCCGGCCGAGTCGCCCAGACGGTAAACCTTGCCGGTCATGGCATTGAGCAGGGGTTCGACCAGGGCGAAAGTGGCGGGCTGTCCCGCGGCCATCATCGTCATCTCAGCGCTGGCGGCGCGGGCCGCTCCGCCGGAGATCGGCGCATCGAGATAGCGGATGCCACGCTCAGCCAAGCGGGACTCCAGAGCGATCGACCAGTTCGGATCAACCGTTGAACACATCACAAACACTGAGTCAGCCAGCATGGCGGCGGCACAACCGTCCGCGCCAAACAAAACACGTTCAGTTTGCTGTGCATTGACAACCACCGAAACAATCACTTGGCACTTGGCCGCCACCTCGGCCGGCGAGCCACAGGCCACGCCGCCGTCTTGGGCAAAGGCCTGGGCCACCGCTTCACGCACATCAAATACATGGACCTCGTAGCCCGCGCGGCGCAGTGATTGCGCCATGCCCGAGCCCATGGCCCCCAGTCCAATCAATCCCACCTTTTTGTTTGAATCCACTTGCAAACTCCCTTTTTCAACCCAGGCCTAGCAGCTTGGCGCCCAATCCGATTACAGCGCAGCCCAAAATTACAGGGATCACACCCAGTTTGTAGCGCAGCAAAGCCAGTGCCGCCGCCACCGCCAGCCCCAGCGAGATCCAATCCAGCCGAGCCAGCCATCCATCACCGTCCCGGATGCCGATGTGGGCGAGAAAGAAGATCGCCAAACTGGCGATGACGCCGACCACGGCGGCGGTGATGGCCGTCAGCGGTGCGGTGAACTGCAATTTGCCATGGGTTGATTCCACCAGCGGGCCTCCGCCCAGAATAAAAAGAAAGGAAGGTAAAAAAGTAAACCAGGTCGCCACGATGGCCGCCAGTGCAGCACCGACAAATTGCGCGTTCGGCCCCAATACTTGATGGATCCAGCCGCCGACAAAACCAACAAATGCCACCACCATGATCAGTGGCCCAGGCGTGGTTTCACCCAAAGCCAGGCCATCAATCATTTGCGGCCCGCTGAGCCAAGCAAACTGCTCCACCGCACCTTGGTACACGTAAGGCAACACGGCATAAGCGCCACCAAAAGTCAGCAGGGCGGCCTTGGTGAAAAACCAACCCATTTGCGTCAAGGTCGAATCCCAGCCCTGCCACAACAGCAGAGCGAGCATCGGCAGACACCACAACAAGGCACCAACGATCAGCAGTTTGGCCAGTCGCGATTTGCTAAACCGTGCGTGTTCTGGGGTCGGCGTGTCATCGTCAATCACGGCGAGGGGTTTGGCCTCATCGCTTTTGCCGGAGGATTTGTGGCTGCCCGTCCCGGCAAATTGGGCGGGCGCTAAACGAGAACCCAACCAGCCCGTCAACGCAGCCAGCAATACGATCAAGGGGAAAGGCACATTGAAAACAAAAATCGCAACAAAACTGCTCAGCGCCACCAACCACAGCACAGGTGCCTTGGTCGGCGTCTTCAAGGTCTTGGCGCCGATGCGGTGCACCGCCTGCAACACGATGGCTGCCACAGCAGGCTTGATGCCATAGAGCAGTCCCGCCACCCAGGACACCTCTCCAAAAGCCACATAAATCCAGCTCAGCCCAATCAGAATGAAGAGCGAGGGCAGAACAAAAAGTACGCCCGCGACCACCCCGCCCCAGCTGCGGTGCATCAACCAACCGATGTAGATGGCGAGTTGCTGCGCCTCCGGCCCCGGCAACAACATGCAGTAATTCAAGGCGTGGATGAAGCGCTTTTCAGAAATCCAGCGCTTTTGCTCAACCAGCTCTTTGTGCATGATGGCGATCTGCCCAGCCGGCCCACCAAAACTGATGAGCCCCAGTTTCAACCAGAATTTGAAAGCTTCTGCGAATGTCACCTGGTGTTTCATCTGTCCCCCCGCAGGTGCGTCATCGAGAAAATTTCAGCACAGAGGTGCCAGCTAGAAGATTGGGCGCAAAGCGCAGCATGCGCCCCTCTTGCAGTCCAAAACTGTCCAGAATTTGAAGTTGGTTGCGCCGTGCCAGCAGATCCAGATCTGCATGGGTGCCAACCCGGATATTGGGCGTGTCATACCACTGGTAGGGAAGTCGCCGCGTCACTGGCATGCGACCCAGCAACACACTGAGCCGATTCGGCCAATGACCAAAATTGGGGAACGCCACGATCCCGGTACGCCCGACCCGTGCCGTCTCACGCAACATGACCTCGGCGTTGCGCAGATGTTGCAGGGTATCAATTTGCAGCACCACATCGAAAGAGGCGTCGTCAAACAGCGACAGGCCTTCGTCCAGGTTGAGTTGGATCACATTGACGTCGCGCTCAACACAGGCCAGCACATTGGCGTCATCAATTTCAATGCCATAGCCAGTACAGTCGCGCGTTTCACGCAAGTACGCCAACAAGCTGCCATCACCACAACCGAGGTCAAGCACCCGCGCACCTCGTGGCACCAACTCGGCAATAACGCGCATCGTGGCCTTGTCGGTCATACGCTCGCCTCAGCCACCATGGCGTTTGCGTTCCCCAGTGCCAGCGGCAGGTTCTGGTGAATTTCATCAAAGTAAGCACGGACCAGCTTCAAGTACCGCGGGTCATCCAGCAAAAAGGCATCGTGCCCATGCGGTGCATCGATCTCGGCATAGCTGACATCGCGCCGATTGTCGAGCAAAGCTTTGACCAGTTCCCGGCTGCGTTTCGGACTGAAGCGCCAGTCGGTTGTGAAGCTCACCAGCAGGAATTTACAACGGGCACGCCCCAAGGCCCGGCTCAAGTCTCCGCCGTAGGCGCGGGCGGGATCGAAATAATCGAGGGCCCGGGTAATCAGCAAATAGGTGTTAGCGTCGAAATACTCTGCAAACTTGTCCCCTTGATGGCGCAGATAGCTTTCGATCTGGAACTCGATGTCCTGCGTGGTGTAACGCAAATCGATGCCTTCACGCAGCTGGCGCCCGAATTTCTCATTCATCACATCATCGCTCAGATAAGTGATATGTCCGATCATGCGTGCAATCCGTAAACCACGTCGTGGCAGCACGCCATACTGGTAGAAGTGCCCGCCGTGAAAGTCCGGGTCGGTCGTGATGGCGCGGCGCGCCACTTCGTTGAAGGCAATGTTTTCGGCATTCAGATTGGGCGCACTGGCCACCACCACGGCGTAGCGCACGCGCTGCGGGTATTGCAGGGTCCAGCTCAGGGCCTGCATGCCACCCAAGCTGCCGCCCATCACGGCGGCGAGCGCCTCAATGCCCATGGCGTCGAGCAGCTTGGCTTGGGCATCGACCCAGTCCTCCACCGTGATCACGGGGAAATCGGCCCCATAAACTTTGGCTTTGCCGCTGTCGCCGTCGGTCCCGGCGTCCGGATTGGGACTCATCGGCCCGGTCGAGCCAAAACAAGAGCCCAGGTTGTTAACCCCGATCACGAAAAAGCTATCGGTGTCCAGCGATTTGCCGGGCCCAATCATGTTGTCCCACCAACCTTCAGATTTATCCTGTCCGGCATAAACACCTGCAACATGGTGCGAGGCATTGAGCGCATGGCAAATCAACACCGCATTGGATTTTTCGGCATTGAGCGCGCCGTAGGTCTCGTAACTTAACGTGTAGTCGCGAATCGACGCGCCGCTTTGCAGGGGCAGGGCGTCGGCAAAGTGCATGGCCTGTGGCGTGGCAATCAACATAAAAAACCCGGCTGCGCTAAATGCGGGGCCGGGTTACCTGGTGGTGCTTCGGAGGCCGTCTTTAGCTGGATTTCGAAGCTCATCGGCTTCGGCGCCCGCAATCTTGGGATTCAAATCGGCGCAAGCCCTGAGTATAAGACCAAGAAATCCCGGGGTGCAGCGGACATCAGCAGCGCCACAGCAAGAACACGCCCTCGGCGCCCCACTTGATTTGCACCGTTTTGGCATTTCTGGTATGGTTCTTGCTTTATTTTGGTGCGTTTTATAAATTTTCATTAATTCGCACCATCAAATTACAAATTTTATAAAGAGGGCCTCATGGATGCACTGAAACAAGGCGCCGACACGCTTTTCATTCTTCTCGGCGCCATCATGGTGCTTGCCATGCATGCCGGTTTTGCATTTTTGGAGCTGGGCACGGTTCGAAAAAAGAACCAGGTGAACGCCTTGATGAAGATTCTGGTTGATTTTTCAGCCTCTACCGTTGCTTATTTTCTAGTCGGCTATAGCGTTGCTTATGGCACCAGTTTTTTGGTCGGCGCCGAGCAATTGGCAGCCAAGAACGGCTATGAGCTGGTCAAGTTCTTCTTTTTGCTCACCTTTGCCGCGGCCATCCCGGCCATTGTCTCTGGAGGCATTGCCGAACGAGGCAAGTTCTGGCCCCAGTTGATCGCAACGGCCGTGATCGTCGGGCTGGTCTACCCCCTGTTCGAGGGTGTCGCCTGGAACCAGCACTATGGCATACAAGCTTGGATCAAGGGGCTGACGGGAGAGGAGTTTCACGACTTTGCAGGCAGTGTGGTGGTTCACGCGGTTGGCGGTTGGATTGCCCTGCCTGCCGTCATCCTGTTGGGTGCGCGCAGTAACCGCTACCGCAAAGACGGCGCCATATCGGCCCACCCACCTTCTAGCATTCCTTTTCTGGCGCTGGGCGCCTGGGTGCTCGCCGTCGGCTGGTTTGGCTTTAATGTGATGAGCGCACAGACCCTGGACAAGGTTTCTGGCTTGGTCGCGGTCAATTCCCTGATGGCCATGGTCGGCGGAACCCTAGCCGCCTTGATTGTGGGTAAAAATGACCCAGGTTTTGTCCACAATGGTCCCCTGGCCGGTTTGGTGGCGGTCTGTGCCGGCTCCGACTTGATGCATCCATTGGGTGCGCTGGTCGTTGGCGCCATCGCGGGGGCGATTTTTGTCGTGATGTTCACCCTGACACAAAACAAATGGAAAATCGATGATGTGCTGGGTGTTTGGCCCTTGCACGGTCTGTGCGGAACCTGGGGTGGTATTGCCGCCGGTATTTTTGGCAGCCAGGCTTTAGGCGGTCTGGGCGGTGTCAGTCTGGGTGCCCAGCTCATCGGGACAGCCATGGGTCTGGGTTGGGCCCTGCTCGGCGGGACTGTGGTTTACGGCATCCTCAAAGCCAGTATCGGCTTGCGTCTAAGCCAGGAAGAGGAATTCGATGGCGCCGACCTGTCGATTCATAAAATCAGCGCCACACCGGATCGGGAATCCAATTGGTAGGGATAACGGGGGGCTGTCGTTTTTAACACTAAATCCCCTATTTTTAAAATAAATTGAGCTTTTATTAATACTTCGAGCATAATGACCGCGTATTGCCGGAAATCGGTGGTATTTAT
>CAXNKH010000067.1:0-7782 GCA_964202765.1 Burkholderiales bacterium
GGGGAAACGCCCGGTGTTGGCGGTTGCGCAACATTGCCAGGAGGGGTGGGGGCCCCTGCAGGGGGAGGCTGGGTACTGGGGGGGGGCGGGGCCTGCGTTACCGGCATCGAGCTAGTAGGGGCCGTTGTTTGCGCTTGCGCCAGAATAACCGGCGCACTTGTTATCAGTTCATCAGCCATGGCGATCCTCCTGAAAAACCCAATCTTTCAGACAACACAAAGTCAACCCGTCACGCCTAGTTAAACCGGGTTAATTTGTAACGAAAGCCGGGCCCACCCTACATCATGGACCGAGGTTGCTAGACGACACCTTTTAACAGAAAGATTTAATTTAATTGAAATGCTTCAAGTGTGGTATGGGGGTATACCCTTGTCCCTGATTTCCCAAATGGGTTCCTTGCTAGCCCTGCGCTCGAATCTGTCCTGTTGACGCCCTGGGCGCCGGATCCGGCTGACACACGGGCTCTGAGCCAAGTAAAATCCGCATTCGATTCTTTCCCTATCTTTAAGGACTCCCCATGGCACTCGTTTCGATGCGCGAACTTCTGGACCACGCCGCCGAGAACGGCTACGGCATTCCTGCCTTCAATGTCAACAACCTGGAGCAGGTCCAGGCGGTGATGGAGGCGGCCAAAGAGACGGGGGCACCGGTCATTTTGCAAGCCAGTGCTGGCGCCCGCAAGTACGCGGGCGAGGGTTTTTTGAAGCACCTGATTCAGGCCGCAGTTGAGAGCTACCCCGCCATTCCGGTGGTGATGCACCAGGACCACGGCCAAAGCCCCGAGGTGTGCCAGGGCGCCATCGATCTGGGATTCAGTTCGGTCATGATGGACGGCTCACTGATGGCCGATGGCAAAACCATTGCAGGCTATGACTACAATGTCAATGTGACCCAAAAAGTGGTCGATATGGCGCACCGCCTGGGCATCACGGTCGAGGGCGAACTTGGCTGCCTAGGCAGTTTGGAAACCATGCAGGGCGACAAGGAAGACGGCCACGGCACCGACGCCGTCATGACGCGCGAACAACTCCTGACTGACCCGGAACAGGCCGCCGATTTCGTCAAACGCACCCATCTCGATGCCCTAGCGATTGCCATTGGCACCAGTCACGGCGCTTACAAGTTCACGCGCAAGCCCACGGGCGACATTCTGGCGATTGACCGCATCATGGCGATCAACAAGCGCATTCCCAACACCCATCTGGTGATGCACGGCTCCTCCAGCGTGCCGCAGGACTTGTTGGCCATCATTCGTGAGTTTGGCGGCAATATGAAAGAAACCTACGGCGTGCCGGTGGAAGAAATTCAGAAAGCCATCAAGTTTGGCGTGCGCAAGATCAACATCGACACCGACATCCGACTGGCCATGACCGCTGCGGTGCGTAAATTTCTGGCCCAAAATCGGGACAAATTCGACGCACGCGAATGGCTCAAGCCAGCGCGTGAGGCGGCCAAGCAGATTTGCCTGCAGCGCTACCAGCAGTTTGGTTGCGAAGGTCAGGCCGGCAAGATCAGGGGCCGTAGCCTGCAGGTGATGGCCGCTCAGTATGAGCGCGGTGAACTGGCCCAAGTGGTCAATTAATGCACACCTCCACTTTGACCTCCCTGGCCTTGTTGGCGCGCGGAAAAGTACGCGACAACTATGCTGTCGGTGACGATCGCATTTTGATGGTGGCGTCCGACCGCATCAGCGCTTATGACGTCATCATGGGTGAACCGATACCGGGCAAAGGTGAGTTGCTCACGACCATGGCCTTGTTCTGGTTTGACAGAATAGCCCGCCTCAATTTGTGCCCTATCCACCTGACGGGACAGGCGAGCGAGAGCGTTGTCTCTGCGGCTGAAGTGCCACAGGTACGGGGCCGCTCCATGCTGGTCAAGCGTCTCAAGCCAGTGCTGGTCGAGGCGGTGGTGCGGGGTTATTTGGCTGGCAGTGGCTGGGTCGAGTACCAGGTCAACCAGTCGGTCTGCGGTGTCAAGTTGCCCGCGGGGCTGAAGAACGCCAGCAAGCTGCCCGAGCCGATCTACACGCCAGCGGCCAAGGCCGAGATGGGCGAGCACGACGAAAACATCACGTTTGAGCGCACGGTGGAGATGATTGGGCTGGATCTGGCCAGCCGCATCCGCGCCATCAGCATTGCGATCTACCAGGCTGCCAGCGAGTTTGCGTTGAGCAAAGGCATCATCATTGCCGACACCAAGTTCGAATTTGGCCTGGACAGTGACGGTACCCTGGTTCTAATGGACGAGGTGCTAACGCCCGACTCCTCGCGCTATTGGCCGCTGGAGTCGTATGCGCAGAGTTTGGCGCAGGGCCGCAACCCGCCGAGTTATGACAAGCAGTTCCTGCGCGACTGGCTCGAGCAGGTGCAAGTCAAGGGAAAGCCCTGGAATAAATCGCCGCCGGCGCCACAGTTGCCGCGCGAGGTGGTCGAACAGACCGCAGCCAAATACCAGGAAGCACTCACCCGTCTCACCGCTTGATGGTTTGTCCCGCAAGGTTTCAGGACAGGATCACGCTGCTGAACCGGCGCCGGTAGCTGGCGACTGTGGGGTCTTCGGGGGGAATCTGACCATCAGCTACTTTGGTTTTGGGTGGCTCGATCAGATCCAAAATGGCAACATAGGTTTTGCGTGCCAGTCCTTCGCCCCAGGTTTTGTCGCGCATCAAAATCTCCAGCAACTCGTCCATCGCAGACGCCCATTGCTGGGCGGTCATCAGCACCTGTACGATGTCAAAACGGGCTTCAAAATCGCGTTTGTTGGCGCTGATCCGGCTGTCGAGTGCTTGTGTGAACTCGGTCAAATCGGATTGCTGCGCGGCAAAATCAATCGCCTTCATCCAGCGTTGCAGCGAGTCAAAACGTCGCACCAGCGAGGTTTGGGCAATCACTGGCGCGAAAGCCACCTTGGCGTCATCGGAGCGACCTAATTTGAGCAGCAACTGAACCAGGTCAAAGCGGGCGTCTTCGTTGACGGGGTCGTTCACCAGGGCTTGCTCTAGCTTGTCCAGTGCGCCTTCGGTGTCCCCTTCGGCCAGCGCTTCCTGGGCCTGTTCTTCTTCAACTTCGGCTTGGGCCTGTTCGGCACTGGGGAGGTGCTTGTCGAGAAATTCCTTGAGCTTGCCTTCGGGCAGGGCGCCCATAAAGCCGTCCAGGGGCTTGCCGTCCTTCATCAGCACGCAGGTCGGAATGCTGCGAATGCCAAAAGCCTGGCTCAGTTCCTGCTGCGCATCAGAATCGATCTTGACCAGCTTGAAACGGCCGGCGTAGTCAAGCTCGAGTTTTTCCAGTAGGGGTCCGATCACTTTGCATGGGCCACACCACGGGGCCCAGAAATCGACCAGCACCGGGGTGGTCATGGAGGCAGTGACCACCTCAGTTTCAAAATTTTTGGTGGTGACGTTGATCATTTGGGCTGGTTCAATAGTGGAGAAGTAAAATACAAAACATGAAAACACTAATCGGCGTCGTCATGGGCTCGGGTTCTGACTGGGACACCATGCAACAGGCAGTGCAGATTCTCCATCACTTTGGAGTCTCCTGCGAAACCCGTGTGCTGTCGGCGCATCGCATGCCCGATGACATGTTTGCTTATGCCGAGTCTGCGAAGGACCGGGGTCTTAAAGCGATTATCGCTGGTGCCGGGGGCGCTGCCCACCTGCCTGGCATGCTGGCAGCCAAGACCCGGGTGCCCGTGTTGGGCGTTCCGGTGGCGAGCAAACACCTCTCTGGGGTGGACTCCTTGCACAGCATTGTGCAGATGCCCAAAGGCGTCCCGGTGGCTACTTTTGCCATCGGTGCGGCAGGGGCTGCCAATGCGGCCTTGTTTGCCGTGGCCATGCTGGCCAATGAGGACCCGGTGCTGGCTGACAAACTGGAGAAGTACCGGACCGAGCAAACAGAAGTCGCACGCAATATGACCCTGCCGCCGGCGTTATGAGCGGCCCAGTGATCCTGCCAGGCTCGCTGGTTAACGGCCAACCGGCCACGTTGGGGGTCATGGGTGGCGGTCAACTCGGTCGCATGTTTGTGCAGGCGGCTCAGCGCATGGGTTATTCCACGGCGGTGCTCGACCCAGATGCATCGAGTCCGGCGGGGCTGGTCAGTCACCACCATATCCAGGCCGATTACCTCGATGAACAGGGACTGGCCCAGCTGGTGCGGCGCTCCTCGGCCATCACCACGGAGTTTGAAAACGTTCCCGCACCGGCCTTGCGTACCCTGGGTGGGCAGCGTCCGGTGGCGCCAGCGGCCGAGGCAGTGGCGATAGCCCAGGACCGGATCCGTGAAAAAACACATTTTGTCCAATGGGGCGTGCAAAACGGCGTCACGGTGGCGCCTTATGCCGTGATTGCTTCGCCGGAGCAATTGGCCGCCGTGAAGGACGAGCTGCTACCGGGTATCTTGAAGACCACGCGGCTGGGCTATGACGGCAAGGGGCAGATTCGGGTCGCAACCCGCAGCCAGCTCGCGGACGCTTGGCTTGAGCTCAAGGGCATGTCCTGTGTGCTGGAGAAAATGCTGCCTTTGGCGTCGGAAGTCTCGGTCATCGTAGCCCGTGGTTGGGATGGCCAGATGGTGAACTTCCCACCTCAGCTCAATTTGCACCGCGAGGGTATTTTGGCGGTGACCGAGGTCTATGAGGGCAATCTGCCTGCGGCCCAGGCCCAGCAAGCGATTGACGCAACGCGCGCCATTGCCCAGGGATTGGATTATGTAGGCGTGCTGTGCGTCGAGTTTTTTGTGCTGCAGAACGGTTCGCTGGTGGTCAACGAAATGGCGCCACGCCCACACAACAGTGGCCACTACACGCTAGACGCTTGCGACCAGTCGCAGTTTGATTTGCAGGTGCGGACCCTGGCCGGGTTGCCCTTGGTGCAGCCGCGACTCTACTGCCCCACCACCATGCTCAACCTGCTGGGCGATATCTGGCTAAACCAGGCAGAAGATCCGCCCTGGGCCCAGGTGTTGGCGCTGCCCGGCGCCCATTTGCATCTGTATGGCAAACAAGCGGCGACCAAAGGCCGAAAAATGGGGCACCTCAACATCACGGGCAGCAGTGTGACCGAAGTACGTGCCACCGCTCTGGCAGCGGCCCAGCTGCTGGGCATCGCGCCGTTCTGAGGGCGGCCATGATTGTTTCTGGTTCGGCTCCCGAATCCATAGCGCAAGCTGCACTGGCCTTGCGCTCGGGTGAGCTGGTGGGCCTGCCGAGCGAAACTGTTTATGGACTGGGCGCTGACGCAGCGAGCGACAGTGCGGTGGCCAAGGTGTTTGCCGCCAAAGGTCGGCCGGTCAATCACCCGTTGATCGTTCATGTGGCGGATGAGACGGGCGTTGATTATTTCGCCCATGCCGTACCGGACTTCGCTCGAAAATTGATTCAGGTTTTTTGGCCCGGACCGTTGACCTTGATTCTCAAGCGACGGCCCGAGGTCGGTGCTGCGGCTGCCGGCGGCCAAGATTCGATTGGCTTGCGCTGCCCCTCCCATCCGCTGGCACATGCCTTGCTGCTGGCCTGCCGTGAGCTGGGTGTTCAGGGGGTGGCTGCACCCAGCGCCAACCAGTTTGGCCGCGTCAGTCCGACCACGGCGGAACATGTGCAGGATGAGTTCGGTGATGGCTTGCTGATTCTCGACGGCGGAGCTTGCCAGATCGGCATCGAGTCCACCATCATCGATTGCACCCGTGGCGTGCCTGTGTTGTTGCGCCCCGGCGGCATCACACGCGAGCAGGTTCAGAGCAGCTGCGGCATGCGTTTGCTGTCGCAAGACGAGCTCATGGACGCGGCACCACGTGCATCTGGCACGCTGGAGGCGCACTACGCACCTCAAGCTAAGCTGCGGTTGATGGACCGGGAGGCGCTACTCACGGCGCACCAATTGCTGCTGCAAAGCGAAACAGGAACCATGGCGCTGAGTCCGGCCATTGCGATTTATTCACGCGTCAAGCTGCCCACTCATTCGCCTCGGGTTCTGTACCGACCCATGCCAGAGACGGCTGCTGCTGCAGCACATGAGTTGTTTGCCGTGCTGCGTGAATTTGACGCCCAAGGCGTGAAACTGCTCTGGATCGAAATCCTACCCGAGGGCTCGGAGTGGGAAGGGGTCAGAGACCGACTGCAAAGGGCGGCGGCTTATTGAAGCTTCCCAAATAATGCACATTCTTGTGCGCCTTAGCCCTGTCCTGTCCTGAGCTGTTCCAAGGGTTTTTAGACGAAGGTTTCGCTGGCTCAGCTCGGTGCGGCGCACAGCTCCGCGGCTGTGCTCCGTGGCGGCCTAGGGCCGCCTACTCCCCCTTGATGCCGCTGCGCGGTACGCCCCGCCGAACTGATTCTGTCACCGTGGTGGGTAGTCCATCGCCGCGGAGCCATCCACGCCAAACGTCTAAGCGGACAAAGACCTGAGTCCAGGCTCTGACCTTCGAACACCAGCCGATCTCAGGCTGAACACAACCCCTGGCTGTCATGAATCTCGAAACAATCAACCCGCCGTTTTAGCCCAAGCTGACCTCGTCGGCCTTGTAAGAGAACAGCCAGTCGTAGCGGGCGTGGACTTTGTCTTCGCTCCATTCGCGGTCCACATAAGCCGCAGCACCTGCTGCGCTACCGAGCTCCGGGTTGTGAAAGCGTTTGGCTGCATCGGTTGAGCCGCGGACCACGCACGAAGTGCGCTCCAGCCGGGTTTTCTCATAGCGTTGCAGAGCCGCCGGAATGTCGCTGGCATCTAGTCTCAGGCAGCGCGCCAGAACCAAGCCGTCTTCAAGGGCCATGGCTGCACCCGAGGCCAGCATTGGCAAGGTGGGGTGGGCCGCATCGCCAAGCAAGCTGACTCGGCCTTGTGACCAGTGGCTCATCGGTTCACGTTGCATCAGGGCCCACTTGAAGGGCTGCTTCAGGGCGCTGATAAAGGTTTGGACATCCTCATGCCAACCGGCAAAGTCCTGGCGGCAATCTTGCACGGTGCCTTGCTGAGTCCAGGATTCCACTTGCCAATCATCGCGCTCGACGATGCCGACAAAATTAATCAACTCGCCTGAGCGCAGTGGGTAGTGAATCACATGGGCACCGGGCCCGACCCAGTTGAAAGCTTGCGGGCCGCACAAGTGGGGCGGCAGTTCGGCGGCGGGGATCACGCCACGCCACGCCCGGCAGCCGGCAAATACCGGTGCGTCTTCGCCAAACAGGCTTTCGCGTATTTTGGAGTGCACGCCGTCGGCACCGATCAGGGCGTCAGCGGTCAAAGTCTCGCCGCTCTCAAGTCGAACCCGGACCTGTTGCTCGTCCTGGGTCACACCAACACACTTCGTAGCGAGACGGATTGATCCGGGTTGGGCCTGGTTGACGGCATTGGCCAGCAAGGTCTGCAAATCACCCCGGTGGACCGTGACGTAGGGATAGCCATAGCGAGCGATTGCTTCGGTACCTAAATCAAACAGGGCCCAACTCTGGCCGGTATTCCACATGCGAATTCGCTTGCCCGAAGCCACGCAGGCCACGGCGCTCAAGGCCTGGGACAAACCCAAACAGTACAGCGTGCGGGTTGCGTTGGGGCTGAGCTGGACACCAGCGCCGACTTCACGCAGCGCAGGGGCCTGCTCCAACACCTCAACTGTGATGCCTTGTTGTTGCAGCGCCAAGGCTGCCGTCAAACCACCAATGCCGCCGCCGGCTATCAAAACTTTCATGAAGGGACCTGTTGATTAAGTGTCTGTCCACGTTCGTGGGGCCGGCGTCGCCGCTGCATTTCCCAGCAGATAGTATTGACAAAATGAAGAGTAT
>CAXNKH010000068.1:0-7635 GCA_964202765.1 Burkholderiales bacterium
CATCGTCACTTTGAACCAGAGATCTGAAGTACTGCAAGGGTGTGGGAAGCAGCAGGGAGAGGTTCATGCGCTGTACTCGAATTAACGACGGATAAATTGCCTGAACTTCAATCCCAGCGCCATGGCAGAGCCGAAGTAAATGACAGCCGAGACCACCAGCACCAAGGTCAGCAAACCGACGCGCTGCAAACTGTCAGACCTCAAAGCCACCCAGGAAACAGCTCCGGCAGCCCAAGCCAAGAAAACAGCCAGCAAAGCGGTGGCCGGCACCACCTGGAGCAAGAACCTGAGCCAACCGGGCGCAGGCTGGTAACTGCCGCGACGCAGCAAGCCGATCAGCAGCCACAGGGCGTTGATCAAGGCACCAATCCCCACCGCCAGCGCCAGACCGGCGTGGGCCAGCCACGGGACCAGGGCCAGATTCAGCAATTGCGTCAGCAGCAACACCACCACCGCAATCCTGACCGGGGTCCTGATGTCTTGACTGGCATAAAAACCCGGCGCTAGCACCTTGATGGCCACCAGACCCAGTAGTCCCACCCCGTAGCCAGTCAAGGCCGCACTGGTCTGCACCACATCGTGGTCGCCGAACGCGCCGTAGTGGTAAAGCACAGCCACCAAGGGCTGGGCAAAAATCAGCAGTGCGACGGCGCAAGGCAGGGTCAGAAACACCACCATGCGCAGCCCCCAATCCAGCAGGGACGAGTATTTTTCACTGTCGTTGGCAGCTTTGGCGGCCGCCAATTGCGGCGTCAACACCACGCCCAGCGCGACGCCCAGCAAGGCGGTGGGGAATTCCATCAGTCGATCGGCATAGCTCAACCAGCTCACGCTGCCCGGACTGAGGTAAGAGGCGATCTGGGTATTGATCAGGATCGAGATATGGGCCACACCCACACCCAGTAGGGCCGGTGCCATCAGCTTAATGACGTTCTGGGTTCCAGCGTCTCGCCAAGCTTCTTTCACCGCTTGCCAATTCAAACCCAGGCGTGGCATGAAACCTAATTTTCCAAGAGCCCACAGCTGCACGGTCAACTGCAACACACCGCCGAGCATCACCCCGGCGCCCAGTGCGTAGATCGGCTCCAGACCGCGCGCTTGCAGTGCAGGGGCACCGAACCAGGCCGCAGCGATCATCGACAGGTTGAGCAACACCGGTGTCACTGCCGCAACGGCAAAGCGTTTATGGGTATTGAGCACGCCAGCGGCCAGTGCCACCAGCGACATGAAAGCGATGTAGGGGAACATCCAGCGCGTCAGCGCCACGGCCGTGTCAAAACTGTGCGAGTTTTGTTTCAGACCGCTGGCCATGGCCCAGATCAACAGGGGGGAAGCCAACACGCCCAAGACACAGGTCAGAAGCAGGATCCAGGTCAAAACCGTAGCCACCCGGCTCACCAGGCGCTGGGTCGCCGCCTCCCCCTGCTGCGCCAGGGAGGTCGCCAGAACGGGCACAAAAGCCTGGCTGAAAGCCCCTTCGGCAAACAGGCGGCGAAACAGGTTGGGGATGCGAAATGCCACGTTAAAGGCATCGGTCATGGCGCTGGCGCCAAAAGTCGCAGCAATCAACAACTCGCGCAGCAAACCCGTGATGCGCGAGACCAGGGTCAAGAGGGAGACGGTGGAGGCGGATTTAAAGAGGCTCACGGTAGCAGTGTAGCTGGTACAATCGCGGGCTTTGCTGGCATCATCTTCAAACACAAGGACTATTTAATATGGCATCTGGAAAACCCAAGAAAAAGAACCCGCGCCTGGCGTCGGGCCGTAAACGCGTCCGTCAGGACGTCAAAATCAACGCAGCCAATACGTCGCTTCGTTCGCAATACCGCACTGCAGTCAAGAATGTCGAGAAAGCCGTTGTCGCTGGCGACAAAGCCAAGGCCACCGAGCTGTTTGGCAAGATGCAAGCCGTGGTGGACTCAGTGTCTGACAAAGGCATTTTCCACAAAAACAAGGCTGCTCGTGACAAGAGCCGCCTGTCGACCAAGGTGAAAACCCTGGCTCTCACCGCCTGAATTTCAGGCAACCGCACGAATTCTTCAATCAGTTGAGGTCAGAGCTGGCTCGCTACGCGTAGCTGCTGTCTGTCCCGCAAAATTTCAGGATTCGCCGTTTGTAACGGGTGCGCTGTCAGCAAAGCAAAAAAGCCGTTCCTTGGAACGGCTTTTTTGTTGGACGTCTGTTTTTCCTGACACCGCTTTCTGCGCCACCCTCAACTTACTGACGAGCCCTGCAGCAAGCAGGCATGCCGGGTCTGCAACTGATTGTCTTTGGCAAAAGTCATGACAAAGTCCCAGGCCAAGACGTTGTGCTCGCGCAAATCACGGTTCGCAACCAAGCACTTGACGCCCTCAATCACGGTCGGCAGGCACCAGGGCGAATAGCCCAAATGGCGCCCCGGCTGATCGCCCCCCGGACGGAACTGGCTCATTACGTCGGCCAGTCGTTCGGCCCAGTCACTGGGCCTGAAGGTCTTGCCTTGCTCGGTCAATCCAAGAATAAAGATTTTTTGCGCTTCCTCTGAGGTCATTGCAGCCCTGTTTTTTCTCGGGCCTGAATTTCTTTTGGCCACTTAAGTATTATATCTTATATAAGACATAAGATTAATGGCCGCCTACCCTAGCAACTTTATCCTTCAACCGCCGAGCTGCCAGGGGAAACGGGACCGTCAGGCGTCTGCCCTAAAATCACTGATCGAGCCCGCCTCTGTTTGAGCCCACTTTTTTTGAGCCTAGCTAGACTACCAAACTATGAACGCTACTGCCCCAACCTTCGTCGAAGCCGCATCACCGCATGTGATGAACACCTACGGTCGGCTGCCGATTGCCTTGTCGCACGGTGAAGGCTGCCGGGTCTGGGATGTCAACGGCAAATCTTATCTGGACGGGCTCGGTGGTATTGCGGTCAACACCCTGGGACACAATCACCCGCGCCTGGTTCCCGCCTTGCAGGACCAGATTGGGAAAATGATCCATTGCTCCAACTACTACCATATCCCCGGTCAAGAGCAACTCGCCGCCAAGCTGGTCGAACTCTCGGGCATGAGCAATGTGTTTTTCTGCTCTAGCGGACTCGAGGCGAATGAGGCTGCGCTGAAATTGGCCCGGAAATTTGGTCACGACAAGGGGATCACCAGCCCCGAAATTGTGGTGTACGACAAGGCTTTCCATGGCCGCAGCATTGCCACCCTCAGCGCCACGGGCAACGCCAAAGTTCAGGCGGGTTTTGGACCCTTGGTTGAAGGCTTCATCCGGGTTCCCATGAACGACCTGGACGCTCTGAAACAAGCCACCCAGGGCCGCCCCAATGTGGTGGCTATTTTTATCGAAACAATCCAGGGCGAAGGCGGCGTGGTTGCGGCGCATTTAGACTATCTCAAGCAGATCCGCCAACTGTGTAATCAGCACGACTGGTTGCTGATGATTGACGAAGTTCAATGCGGCATGGGGCGTACCGGAAAATGGTTTGCCCACCAGTGGGCCGGGATCCAACCCGATGTGATGCCGTTGGCCAAGGGCCTGGGTTCGGGGGTGCCGATTGGTGCCGTGGTGGTTGGCCCCAAAGCTGCCACCATTTTCCAACCCGGCAACCATGGAAGCACTTTTGGCGGCAACCCCCTGGCCATGCGTGCTGGCCTAGAGACGATACGCATCATGGAAGAAGATGGTTTGCTGGCCCATGCGGTGGTGGTCGGCGAGCACCTGAAAGCGGCTCTGGCGCGCGAACTCGCGGGCTTATCCGGACTGAAGGAAATTCGTGGCGCCGGACTGATGATTGGGATTGAGCTGACTCACAATTGCTCGGAACTGATGGGTCAATGCGCCCAGAATGGGCTGTTGCTCAGCGTCACCGCCGACAAGGTGATTCGACTGGTGCCCCCTTTGATCATGACGACGGCCGAGGCTGATGAAATCATTGCGATTTTGTGCCCACTGGTCAAGAAATTCCTCAGCGAAAAAAAGCCATGAAGCACTACCTTCAGTTCAGCGACTTGACCGCAGACGAGTACTCTTATCTGTTCGAACGAACAGCGCTGATCAAGAAGAAATTCAAGGCTTATGACAAGCACCACACGCTGGTCGATCGTACCCTGGCCATGATTTTCGAAAAGGCATCGACCCGCACCCGGGTCAGCTTTGAGGCCGGCATGTACCAACTCGGCGGCAGTGTCGTGCATCTGACCACGGGGGACACCCAGATGGGACGGGCCGAACCGATCGAGGACAGCGCCAAAGTCATCAGCCGGATGGTCGATCTGGTGATGATTCGTACTTTCGGTCAGGACAAAATTGAAAGCTTTGCCCAACATTCCCGGGTCCCGGTGATCAACGGTTTGACCAACGAGTTTCACCCCTGTCAGATCCTGGCCGACATCTTTACTTTTATCGAACACCGAGGTTCGATAAAGGGCAAAGTCGTGGCCTGGGTTGGTGACGGCAACAACATGGCCAACACCTGGTTGCAAGCGGCTGAGTTACTGGACTTTAGGGTCCATGTCAGCACACCGAGCGGCTACGAAGTCGATCAGACGGTAGCCGGCCTGCGCTCCTCCGACAGCTACAAGGTGTTCAAGGATCCGATGCAAGCCTGCGCCGGGGCTGATCTGGTCACCACCGATGTCTGGACCAGCATGGGTTTCGAGGCCGAGAACGAGGCCCGCAAACTGGCGTTTTCCGACTGGTGCGTCGATCTCGACATGATGCGAGCCGCCAAGCCCGATACCCTCTTCATGCATTGCCTGCCTGCTCATCGGGGCGAAGAGGTGCAGGCCGAAGTGATCGATGGTGCCCAATCCGTGGTGTGGGACGAGGCTGAGAACAGACTGCATGTGCAAAAGGCACTTATGGAGTACTTGTTGCTGGGTCGTCTGAGTTAGGTTCGATAAAGCCAGGGCTGATCGAGCAAACGCTCACCCAGCAGACGCATGGCCATATTACGGCCCCAACGCAACACGCCGTCGGCGTGAAAAACACCAGCGTTGCGAATGGCCCGATGCTGGACCTTGGCATTGCGTTGCCAACGTTGTTGGGCATAGCGCTGCAGCAACTCGGGGCCCCGCACAGCAGGCTCACGCATGAGCTGGCCCAAGGCATCGGCATCTTCCAGTGCCATGCCCGCCCCCTGGGCCAGATAAGGCAACATGGGGTGAGCCGCATCACCCAACAAGGCCAGCCTCCCCTGAGCCATCTCATGTGGTCCACTCAGCGGGGAACGATCCAGCAAAGACCAGCGAGCCCAATGCGGGACCGCCTGTGCCAGATCTTGCAAGGGTGAGCAGCATAAATCGAGAACGCCCCGCAGCTCATCCGCACTGGCGCTGTGATCCCACAGCTCGGATCCAGGATCGGTCTGGCCCTCAACCAAAAGAGCCAGATTTAGCCAGTCACCGCCGCGCACCGGGTACTGAACCCAATGGAGTCGAGTTCCCAGCCAAAGCGTGACCTGTTGCGAACGCATGGTCGCGGGCAAGCTTGATTGCTGAACCAGGGCGCGGTAGGCCAGATGGCCGCTGGCGCGGCACTCACCGTCATTGAGCATCAATTCGCGGACACGGCTCCTCACCCCATCTGCACCCATCAGCCAATCACCACGGGCTTGCTGCCCATCCCGCGTCTGCAACAGAACGCCCTGCTCGTGTTGCTGGACCTGCGCTATCTGGCTGCCCAGTTTCAAATCGACTGAACCGCTGGCGAGCATGGCGCTCAGCAGCAAATCATGCAGGTCTGAGCGGCGCACCGTCGCGTAGACCGCACCGTAGCTTTGCACCATGGTCTGCCCCAGCCGCAGCTGACCGAGCGAGCGCCCTGTTTCCGCATCGCACACCTCAAGGCGCTGAGGGAAAGCTGCCACTGCGCCCAAGGCTTGCGCCAGGCCCCAGCACTCCAGCAGTCTGACTACATTGGGTCCCAGTTGAATTCCAGCGCCGATCTCGCTGAATTTTTCAGCCTGCTCGAATAATTGAACCTGGGCGCCGCTGCGAGCGCAGGCCAGCGCTGCCGCCACGCCGCCTATGCCCGCCCCGACCACCAGAACTTGTTGGACCATAGCCAGTGATTTTGCCCCGCCTTAGAACTTGTCCTATTCCACTCGGGTGATTTGTTGGGGTTTAAAACCCAAGTCGGCCGGCTTGCCCTTGCGCGCGCGGGCCGCTCTGGCATTGTTCAGGCTGCGAATTTCCAGGGTTTCATCGCGCAATTTACCGCCACGACCGATGCCCTCGATCTTCACGCTGCGCTGATAGGCTGCGGCCCCGGCCAGTGTGTCTTTGGCCTCCAGATCGATCAACATCAGACCCCGCCCGCCCTGGCTCATGGTTTTGAGTTCGCTGATTTCGAAAGTCAGAATCCGACCTCCACTGGAGGCACAGGCCAGATGGCTTGCTGCCAGCCAGGGCGCACTGCCCGAGGGGTCGCTCACCGGCGAAGGTCGGCACAGGGTTTCGCCCTCGTTGCAGGTCACGAAGGCCTTGCCGGCCTTGAGCCTTGAACTCATGTTCTCGACCGTGGCCACAAAGCCATAGCCACCACTGCTGCTGAGCAACAGCGTGGCGCTGGCGCTCGCCGCATAGTAATGCAGCAACTGGGTGCCGGCTTCGAGCTCCAGCAGACTGGTTACCGGCTGACCATCACCGCGGGCGCCGGGCAGCAGTGACACCGCGATCGAATAAATGCGGCCCTTGTTACCAAACACCAGCAAGGTATCTACCGAGCGGCACTCGAACGTGCCATACAGCGCATCACCGGCCTTGAAGCTGAATTCCTGGGTAGCAGCGCCGGCTTTCTCGCTGGCCCAGCCTTTTTGCGCCTTGACCCAGCCCCGCTGACTGACCACCACCGTCACCGGCTCATCAAGCACCCGGACTTCAAGCACCGATTTTTTCTCCGCCTGGATCAAGGTGCGGCGCGGATCGGAAAATTGCTTGGCGACTTGCTCGATTTCCTTGACCATCAAGCGCCGCAAGACGTTGGGGTTGCCCAGAATTTCTTCCAACTTTTTTTGGTCTTCCCGCAATTCTTTCAGTTCCTGCTCAATTTTGATCGACTCCAGCCTAGCCAATTGGCGCAAGCGAATTTCCAGAATGTCTTCAGCCTGGCGCTCACTCAAAGCGAAACGCGTCATCAAGGCGTTGCGTGGCTCATCGGCTTGACGAATGAGGGCGATCACCTCGTCGATATTGAGCAGCACCAGCTGACGCCCTTCCAAAATGTGGATCCGGTCCAGCACTTTGGTCAACCGGTGCTGGGTTCGGCGCTCGACCATGGTTTGGCGAAACTCTATCCACTCCAACAACATCTGGCGCAGCGATTTCTGCGTGGGACGGCCATCGAGCCCGACCATGGTGAGGTTGATAGGCGCCGAAGTCTCCAGACTGGTATGGGCCAACAAGGTGGTGATCAGCTCGGACTGTTCAATGCGGCTGGTTTTGGGCTCACACACCAACCGAACTGCCGCATCCTTGGACGACTCATCGCGCACCACATCGAGCACCGACAACAAGGTGGCTTTGAGCTGGTTTTGATCCTGCGACAGCGTTTTCTTGCCGGTCTTGATTTTTGGATTGCTGAGTTCTTCGATTTCTTCCAACACCCGTTGGCTGCTGACGCCCGGTGGCAACTCGGTGACCACGAGTCGCCA
>CAXNKH010000069.1:0-7614 GCA_964202765.1 Burkholderiales bacterium
AAAGCCCCGGCGAAGAAGAAAGCCCCGGCGAAGAAGAAAGCCCCGGCGAAGAAGAAAGCCCCGGCGAAGAAGAAAGCCCCGGCGAAGAAGAAAGCCCCGGCACAGAAAGCCGCGAAAGCACCCGCTGCTCCGGCCGCCCCAGCGGCGGCCCAGACCACGCTGAACCCACAGGCTGCTTGGCCATTTCCAACGGCAAGCAAGCCTTAACAGTTCAGTGTTTGGCTCCAGGCCCGGTACCGCAAGGTGCCGGGCTTTTTTGTGTGGCTCCTAAAGCCCTAAAGTCGACCGATCAAGCTGGTAATTTTGTGGGCCACGCTGGGCAATTTTGAGTGCGCCCAAACGGTTGCCCAATTCTGCACAACGCAGCAAAGACCAGCCCTGCTCCAGACCATACAACAATCCACCACGGTAAGCATCGCCGCAGCCGGTGGGATCTACCACCTCCGTCGCCGTTTGAACTGGCACCAAGGTCTTGCTCCCTTCAATCCAGACTTCACTGCCGCCAGCGCCCAGCGTCACCACCAGCCCACGCACTCGCTTCGAAATCTCAGCCAACTCCCAGCCCGTTCTGTCGCTGAGCATTTTCCCTTCATAGTCATTGACCGTGATCCAGTCGGCCTGGCTCACAAACTGCGCCAGTTCTTTGCCATCAAACATGGGCAAACCCTGTCCGGGGTCAAAGACAAAGGGGATAGCGGCAGCGCAAAACTGCTGGGCATGTTGCAACATGGCGTCTCGCCCGTCGGGTGAAATAATTCCCAGCCGAATGTCATCTCGCGCTGCAATGGTGCCCAGGTGGGCCTGCATCATGGCCCCGGGATGAAAGGCCGTAATCTGGTTGTTGTCACGGTCGGTCATGATCATGGCCTGGGCCGTGTAGGCGTCTGCTATCTGCCGAACGAATTCCGTTGAAATTCCCAAGTCCTTGAGCCTTTGCATATAGCTGGCACCGTCATTGCCTAGGGTCGCCATCGGCAGGGGCTTGCCGCCCAACTGCTGCAGGCTGTAAGCGATATTGCCAGCGCAGCCCCCGAAATCGCGCCGCAAGGAAGGGACCAAGAAAGAGACATTCAGAATATGCAGCTGATCGGGCAGGATTTGCTCGGCAAATCGGCCCTCAAAATTCATGATGGTGTCAAAAGCCAGGGATCCACAAATAAGTGTTGCCATAAATGGTATTGATAAAGTTCAGGGGTAGAAGGCCAGCACCCGATAGCCGGCAATTCGTTCAGGGGTAGCGAGCGCTTGAACATGGATGGTCAAACTGCCCATCGTTTCCGAGCTCGCTGCCATTTCGAGTGAAGTCAGACCCGATTCGGAGGCTGTGAAAATCCGACGGGCCAAGAGTTTGTCTTGCTCATCGGTCAGGGTCAGCTCGATCGCTGGTGTCGCCAACATAGTTCGGGCCGTGTTCTTGAGCATGAATTGCAGGCGGTACGTCTCTGCATCGATTTTAATAAAGGATGAACTGTCGAGCACTAGCGCTTCGATCTGTTGCAAAGGCATGGGGCTGCAAGCCAGCAAGCGACAGACCGCCCCAATCCACGGTTTTGTCGCAGGCTCAAAAGCAACGATGCGACTGCGCTCATGTCGAACAAACTGCAGTAGCAGTGTCACTGTCAAGACCAGCGCCGCCAGGCCCAGCAGGAGGCCGATCATCGGTCGTGGCTTGGGCGGTGTGGCTTCCCGCAAGAAAGAGGGCTCAAGCAATGCAGCCGGGCTGCTGCTCAACTCGTGTGTCAAAACCGGCTCCACCTTTTCTGTCAGTTGATGCTGTTGCAATGGCGGCTCGGGCTGCGGCAACGCCGTCGTTGCGCCCGAATCGAGCGAGATGGGCTGCCCGACTTCTGGTTCGAGTTCAAGCGGCTGCGTGTGCAACTGGGCCAGGGCATCAAAAATCTCATGACATTGTCCGCACCTGACCCAACCCTCGGACACCCGTAATTGGTCGGGCACAACCCGGAACATGGTTTTACAAGCAGGGCAACAGGTAATCTGGCTCATGGTTGGAACAGGTTTTCCTCTGCCCTGGTCAGAACTGGGCAGTCATAAGAATCCAGCCATCTTCTTCGTCGCTCACGTTCAGCAGGCCATACGGGGCGTAGGCAGCGGTCAGTTCCTCGGCCTGTCGGGACAATATCCCGGCCAAAACCAAACTACCGCCAGCCGCCACCCGGGAACAGAGCAAAGGGGCAAGCACCTTGAGCGGCGTGGCCAATATATTGGCGAGCACGGTCTGGTAGCTCCCCTTGACCTGGTCAGGCATACCCGCTTTGAGTTCGACCCCATTGGCTTGGGCGTTCAATTGGCTGGACTTAACGGCATCGGCATCAATATCCACCGCATCAATTTGACTGGCACCGTATTTGGCTGCGCCAATCGCCAAAATCCCAGAGCCACAACCGTAGTCGAGCACCCTGCCGTGCATCCTATGGGCGGCGATCCAGCGCAAACACATGCGCGTGGTAGGGTGGGTGCCTGTGCCAAAAGCCAAGCCCGGGTCAAGCCGAATGATTTTCTTCGCCTGCTTGGGGGGCTCATGCCAAGTCGGAACGATCCAGAAATCAGGCGTTATTTCCACCGGGGCAAACTGGGATTGAGTCAGCCAGACCCAATCTTGCTCGGGTACTGGAGCGACCCCCAGCAATTGGCAATTGGCGAAAAAATCCTGCAAGGCCAACAAGGAGGCCGCTTCCTGCGCCAGCGCCTGCGTAGCAAACAAGGCCAGCACACGCGAACGTTGCCAACCTTCTTGGGGCGCTGGCATTCCGGGCTCGCCGAACAAGGCTTGCTCGGCATCGGTTTGGGCATCAGCATCTTCCACACTGACGCTCAAAGCATCCAGCGCGTCCAACGATTCACTCAGTAGATCCACTTGCTCTTGATGGCACAACAGTCTTAATTCGTACATCGTTGAAATTAACGCTTGCGCTGTCCCAGCCACTCTTCAAGGTAATGGATATTGGTGCCACCCGCCATGAATTTCGCGTCCGCCATCAATTCGCGGTGCAATGGGATGTTGGTGTTGATGCCATCAACCACGGTTTCAGCCAGTGCCGTTCGCATCCGGGACATGGCCTGCTCCCGCGTGTCTCCATGAACAATGAGTTTCCCGATCATGGAGTCATAGTTCGGCGGTACAAAATAGTTGGTGTACACATGGGAGTCAACCCGAACTCCCGGTCCACCAGGGGGATGCCACATGGTGATGCGCCCGGGAGAGGGGGTGAACTTATAGGGATCTTCCGCATTGATACGACATTCAACAGCATGACCCCGAATCTGGATCTGGCGCTGGGTGAATGGCAGTTTTTCACCGGCCGCTACCATGATCTGAGTTTTCACGATATCGACCCCGGTCACCCACTCGGTCACCGGATGCTCAACCTGAACCCGGGTGTTCATCTCGATGAAATAGAACTCACCATCCTCGTACAGAAACTCAAAAGTGCCAGCACCTTGGTATTCAATTTTCTTACAGGCTGTCACACATCTTTCACCAATTTTTTCAATCAGCTTGCGGGCAATACCTGGCGCCGGCGCTTCCTCGATGATTTTTTGGTGGCGCCGCTGCATCGAACAATCACGCTCACCCAGATACACCACATTTTTGTGCTTGTCCGCCAGAATCTGGATTTCAATATGACGCGGATTTTGAAGGAATTTCTCCAGATACACCGCTGGATTGCCGAATGCCGCTCCAGCCTCGGCCTTGGTCATGACCACCGCGTTAATGAGGGCAGCTTCGGTATGAACCACCCGCATGCCGCGACCGCCGCCACCGCCGGCCGCCTTGATGATGACGGGGTAGCCGACTTTCTTGGCAATTTTGCGCACCTCGTCCCCGTCATCCGGCAATTCGCCTTCTGAGCCAGGAACGCAAGGCACGCCCGCCTTGATCATGGCCTGCTTGGCCGACACTTTATCACCCATGGTCCGAATCGATTTGGCGGTGGGTCCGATGAACTGGAATCCACTCTTTTCAACCCGGTCGGCAAAGCCCGCGTTCTCACTCAAAAATCCATAACCGGGATGAATGGCTTCTGCATCAGTCACTTCGGCCGCCGCAATGATGGCCGGCATATTCAAATAGCTCAGGGCTGAAGCCGCCGGGCCGATGCAGACGGCCTCTTCTGCCAGCTTCACGTATTTGGCCTCACGATCGGCCTCAGAATAAACCATCACAGCCCTGACCCCGAGTTCACGACAAGCGCGCTGAATTCTCAGGGCAATCTCGCCCCGGTTGGCAACCAATATCTTTTTAAACATCGCGCGGGCTTTCTTCGATGATGAACAGGGACTGCCCGTATTCCACGGCCTGCCCGTTTTCACAGAGAATCTGCTTGACGGTCCCGGCCTTGTCAGACTCGATCTCATTGAGGATTTTCATGGCCTCGATGATGCACAGGGTCTGCCCCAGTTTGATGCTGTCGCCCACTTCTGCAAAGGCTTTGGCCCCTGGGGTGGCACTTCTATAAAACGAACCCACCATCGGAGATTTGACGACATGGTCATTGGATTCGACAGGGGCCGCCACCTCAGTGGGAGCCGCCACCACGGGCACTTGTACCGCCACCGGCGCTGCAGTGGGCAACGGAATAACTGCTGCCTGGGCTGGGAGGTAGCCCCCCTTGACGATCCGTATCTTGCCCTCGGCTTCCGTAATTTCCAATTCCGCCACATTGGATTCAGACACCAGGTCTATCAATGTTTTTAGTTTTCTCAAGTCCATGGATTCTCCAAAATCTTCTAAATACCGCCAAATTTACACCAAATGGCTTGAATATTCATTATAAATTCACATTTATTGAGTTTCGCGATTTCCAAGAAAAAGCCTGAGGAATTGTCCCGCTGGGTCACTGTCAGCGAATCATGTCACGCCAGGTTTGCAAGTCCTGCTTGGTAAGTTGGCCGATTTTACGTTGCACGATTTTGCCATCAGTGCCGAAAACTACCGTAAATGGCAAACCGCCCGTGGCGTTACCCAAGGACTTGCTCAACTCAGCACCCTCCAAACCCGCCATGGCGATAGCAAAAGCAACCGGGGATTGAACTAAGAAACGCTGAACCGCCAATGGTTGATCCAGGGCTAATCCAAGTATTTGCCAACTTTTAGATACATTTTCCTTATAAAAAACGTCTAATAAGTGAAATTCTTCAATACAGGGTGGGCACCAAGTAGCCCAAAAATTCAGTATCAAGGGTTGGCCTCGAAAAGAAGCCATGGCCAGCGGAGCGCCGCCAGGCGTTAGAAAACTGGAGTCCCAAAAATGCGCCTGTGCTTGGCGTGGCTGCGCCCCAAACCCTCCTTGCCGCCAGGCAAAGAGGGCGCCCGTGACTACCGCCACACCAGCGACCGCCGCCAACAGGCCATGCCGCCTAGCCAGGCTGCTGGCCACAGGACTATCGACAGGAATCTCGGGTTTTATCGTCTCCATGGCGGTATTGTGCACTGCGCAGGGCTGGCTCAGACCATCCCCTAGAATTGACCGATGCATATTCATATTCTCGGCATTTGCGGAACGTTCATGGGCGGACTGGCTGCCTTGGCACGCGAGGCCGGCCATCGCGTGACGGGTTGCGACAGCGCTGTTTACCCCCCGATGAGCGATCAACTTCGGTCCTTGGGCATCGACTTGATTGAAGGTTTTGCTGCCGATCAACTGAGCTTGCAAGCCGATGTCTACGTGGTAGGCAATGTGGTGAGCCGTTCCCACAGCCCCGATGGCAATCCCAAGTTCCCCTTGATGGAAGCGATTTTGGATGCGGGTCTGCCCTATACCAGCGGCCCGCAGTGGTTGGCCGAGCATGTGCTGCAAGGTCGCCATGTGTTGGCCGTTGCCGGAACCCACGGAAAAACCACCACCACCGCCATGCTGGCCTGGGTGCTGGAACAAGCGGGACTGCAGCCCGGTTTCCTGATCGGTGGCGTACCGCTAAATTTTGGCGTCTCGGCGCGGCTTGGTCAGGGCAAGTCGTTTGTGATTGAAGCCGACGAATACGACACCGCCTTCTTCGACAAACGCAGCAAGTTTGTGCACTACCGCCCGCGCACCGCCGTGCTCAATAACCTGGAGTTTGATCACGCCGATATTTTTGACGATGTGAAGGCGATTGAGCGGCAGTTTCATCACCTGGTCCGAACCGTTCCGGCCACCGGTCGGGTTGTGATCAATGGGCTGGAAGAAAGTCTGACCCGGGTCCTGGCCCAAGGCTGCTGGAGCGAAGTGTGCAGCTTCGGCGCCGCCGTGAGCGACTTCACAGCCCGTGGTGAGCCACATGAGTTTGAGGTTCTCGAACGCGGCCAAGCTGTCGCAGAAGTGAAGTGGGCGCTAACAGGCGTTCACAACCAGCTGAATGCGCTGGCCACCCTTGCGGCAGCGCAGCACCTGGGTGTTGCGCCCACACTGGCGGCCCAGGCCCTGGGGCAGTTTCAGAACGTCAAGCGCCGCATGGAGGTCTGCGGCACCGTCAAACTAGCCCTGGGCGTCATCACGGTTTACGACGATTTTGCCCACCACCCGACCGCCATTCGAACCACGCTTGACGGGCTAAGACGCAAGCTCGGAACCCAACAGCGCATCCTGGCGCTGTTCGAACCGCGCAGCAACACCATGAAGCTCGGCGCCATGAAAGCCCAATTGCCCTGGAGCTTGGAAGACGCCGATCTGGTGTTTTGTCATTCGGGCGGCTTGGGCTGGGATGCCAGCTCCGCGCTGTCAAGCATGGGAGCCAAAGCCCAGGTTGCCGACAACCTGGACTCTTTGCTGGCACAGGTTCTGGCCAGCGCCCGGCCCGGCGACCACATGGTTTGCATGAGCAATGGCAGCTTTGGCGGAATCCACCAGCGGCTACTGAAGGCCCTGGCCGCTTGAGGAAGCAGCCGAGGGTCCTGGCGATCAGGATTTCAGACTGCTCTTCGTTGCTTGACCGCCTGCGACAAGACCTCGAGCGCGCGCATTGAATCCTCCCAACCCAGGCAACCATCCGTGATGCTTTGGCCATAGTTCAGCGCTGCTGCATCGTCCTTGCCAGGGGTGAATTTCTGGGTGCCGGCGTGCAGATGACTCTCAATCATCACCCCAAAAATATGGCGCGAACCTGAAGCGATCTGGCTGGCAATGTCTTGCGCCACCACCAGCTGTTTTTCATATTTCTTGCTGCTGTTGGCATGGCTGCAATCGACCATCAAGCTGGCCGGCAACTTGGCAGCAAGCAAGTCCTGGCAAGCCTCGGCCACGCTGGCCGCATCGTAATTGGTCGATTTTCCACCGCGAAGAATGACGTGGCAGTCCTTGTTGCCACGGGTCTGCACCACCGCCACTTGACCATTTTTGTGCACGGACAAAAAGTGGTGGCCGCGCGCAGCCGCTTGAATTGCATCGGTGGCTATTTTGATATTGCCGTCGGTTCCGTTCTTGAATCCAATCGGCGCAGAGATACCCGAAGCCAGCTCACGATGGACCTGGCTCTCCGTGGTGCGGGCCCCGATCGCACCCCAGGAGATCAGGTCACCGATGTATTGAGGAGAAATGACATCAAGAAACTCGCTGGCTGCTGGCAGACCGAGTCGATTGATTTCAATCAGCAACTGACGCGCTATGCGCAGGCCCT
>CAXNKH010000070.1:0-7584 GCA_964202765.1 Burkholderiales bacterium
TTGCCCGAACTGGCATAGGTGAGCTTGCCGGGTTCGGCCTTGGCCAGTGCCACCAATTCCTTGACGTTCTTGGCCGGCAAGGTGGTGCTGACAGCCAGCACAAAAGGCAGCTCGGCAAACAAGCCGATCGGAATAAAAGAGGTGTCGGGGTTGTAGTTGAGTTTCTTGTAGAGCGTGGGGTTGATCGATTGGGTTCCCACATTGCCGGTGAGCAGGGTGTAGCCATCGGGTTTGGCGCGCGCGGCGATCTCTAGCCCGACATTGCCACCGGCACCACCGCGGTTGTCCACCAGCACCGATTGGCCCCACAGCTGTGACAAGCGCTGGGCCACAATGCGGGTGCCAATGTCGGTCCCGCCACCCGCGACGAATGGAACGATGATGGTCACCGGCTTGGTTGGCCAAGTCTGGGCCCCGGCTCCCAAGCACGACAGGCTCAGAGCCAGGGTCCACAGAACTTGGTGCGTGGGATGGAAAACCTTCATGATCTGTCTCCTTTGTTTATTTGGGGTCTGTCTTGGTCTCGGCTGCGCGCAAAAAATCAAAATCAACGCCTTGGTCGGCCTGGGTCACGGTCTGCAAAAACAACTTCTTGTACCCACGGGCGGCAGTGGGCTCGGTGACCGGCTTGTCACGCGCACGTTGTGCCATTTCTTGGGCCGATACCAGTAGGCTGATTTCGCGGTTTTTCACCGACAGGCGAATGCGATCACCGCTCTGCACGTAAGCCAGTGGGCCGCCGATGGCCGACTCGGGCGTGACGTGCAGCACGATGGTGCCGTAGCCGGTGCCGCTCATGCGACCGTCTGAGATCCGAACCATGTCTTTCACGCCCGCCCGTGCCAGTTTCATGGGAATCGGCAGATAGCCTGCTTCGGGCATGCCGGGTGCGCCTTTGGGGCCGATTTTTTTCAGGACCAGAATGTCGTCGGCATTGACATCGAGCGCGGGGTCGTCAATCCGATTCGCCAGGTCGGCGGCGTTCTCAAACACCACCGCGCGGCCTTCGTGTTCCATCAACTTCGCGTCGGCCGCCGACTGCTTGATGATGGCGCCGCCCGGTGCCAGGTTGCCGTACAGCACGGCGATGCCGCCTTGCGGGTAGATCGGATTGTTGAAGGGACGCACCACGTCTTGTTTGAAGCCCGGGCCTTGGGCCTCCAGCTCTTGGCCCAAAGTGCGTCCCGTCACCGTCATGGCGTCGAGTTTGAGCAGGTGTTTCAGCTCGCGCAGCAGCGTGGCCATGCCGCCGGCGTGGTGGAAATCTTCCATGTAATGCTGACCCGACGGCTTCAAGTCCAACAACACCGGCGTGTCGCGGCCCATGCGGTCCAGTGTGGGTAGGTCAATGTTCAGACCCAGGCGACCGGCAATGGCGGCCAGGTGCACGATGCCGTTGGTTGAGCCACCAATGGCCAGCAGCACGCGCATGGCGTTCTCAAATGCGTCGGGTGTCAGGATTTTGTCAATGGTCAGCTTGTCGACCGCCATTTGCACGGCGCGCGCGCCAGTTTCTTCGGCAATCCGGATTCGGTCGGCCGTCACGGCCGGCGGCGAGGCGCCACCAGGCACCGTCATGCCCAGCGCTTCGGCGATGCAGGCCATGGTGCTGGCCGTGCCCATCACCGAGCAGGTGCCGACACTGGCGACCAGCTGGTTGTTGACTTCATCTTTTTCTTCAGCTGTGATCTCATCGGCGCGAAATTTCGCCCAGTAGCGCCGGCAATCGGTGCAAGCCCCCACCCGCTCGCTGCGGTGCGATCCAGTGAGCATCGAGCCAGTGATCAGCTGAATCGCGGGCAGTCCGGCCGATGCGGCTCCCATCAACTGGGCTGGCACGGTCTTGTCGCAACCACCAATCAGTACCACCGCGTCCATCGGTTGCGCCAGCAGCATTTCCTCGGTGTCTATCGACATCAGGTTGCGCAGGTACATGCTGGTCGGTGCGGCAAAACTCTCATGGACCGAGATGGTGGGGAAGTCCATCGGCAGACCACCGGCCAACATGATGCCGCGCTTGACCGCCTCGATCAGCTGCACCATGTTGCCGTGGCAGGGGTTGTAAGCGCTACCGGTGTTGGTGATGCCAATCACCGGGCGATCCAGCGCCGCATCCGTGTAGCCCGCACCTTTGATGAAGGCCTTGCGCAGGAACAGGGAAAAACCGGCGTCGCCGTAGCTGGTCAAGCCTTTTTTCATGCCGGTAAGGGCGGCAGGTTTTTGCTTGTCGTTGGACTTCGTTGCCATGGTGTTATGTATTTTCTATCCGCTCGGTTCAAACGCAAACGATGCCGACCGCTTTGGTGTTCAGGTAGGCCTCGAGGGCTTCAATGCCGCCCTCAGAGCCGTAGCCGGAGTCCTTCACGCCGCCGAAAGGCATTTCGGCCCAGGGTGCGCCGCCTTGATTCACCCACAGCATGCCAACCTCTAAACGCTGGCTCAGCATGTGGGCGTTTTTGAGGGAACTGGTGAAGGCGTAGCTCGCCAGGCCGAAGGGCAGGCGGTTGGCTTCATTAATCGCGTCTTCCAACGCGTCAAAACCCTGGATGGCAGCCATCGGGCCGAAGGGCTCGGTGTTGAGCACATCCGCGTTCATCGGCAGGTCAGTCAGCACCGTTGGCGCGAAGAAATTGCCGCTGCTGCCAATGCGCTCGCCGCCGGTGGCGACGGTCGCGCCCTTGGCACGCGCATCTGCGGTGAGTGCGACCATGGCGGCGACGCGGCGGGCATTGGCCAACGGGCCCATTTGCGCGCCCTCACTCATGCCATCGGCGACGCGCAGTTTCTCGGCAATGGCGACCAGCCCCTTGGTGAACTCGGCCTTGATGGCGTTGTGCACCAGAAAGCGGGTCGGTGATACGCATACCTGGCCTGCATTGCGGAACTTCATGGTGCCTGCAGTTTTGAGCGCCAGGGCAATGTCGGCGTCTTCCGCCACGACGACCGGGGCGTGGCCACCGAGTTCCATCGTCGCGCGTTTCATGTGCAGACCGGCCATGGCCGCGAGTTGTTTGCCCACGGGTGTCGAGCCGGTGAAAGTGATCTTGCGCACCAGCGGATGCGGAATCAGGTAGCCCGATATTTCGGCCGGGTTGCCATAGACCAGGCTGATGACGCCGGGGGGAACGCCGGCATCGATAAAGGCCTGAATCAGCGCGGCGGGTGAGGCCGGGGTTTCTTCCGGGGCTTTGACGATGATCGAGCAACCCGTGGCCAGCGCGGCGGACAGCTTGCGCACCACCTGGTTGATCGGGAAGTTCCAGGGCGTGAAAGCGGCAACGATGCCAACCGGCTCTTTGTGCACTTGGGCTGATACGTTCATGGCGCGTGCGGGCACGATGCGGCCATAGGTGCGGCGGCCTTCTTCGGCGCACCACTCGATGATCTCGGCCGAGGCCATGGCTTCCATCTTGGCTTCGACCAAGGGTTTGCCTTGCTCCTGCGTCATTAGCGCGCCAATGTCAGCTGCGCGTTCGCGCATCAGCACGGCGGCCTTGCGCATGATGTTGCTGCGCTCAATGGCAGGGGTGTTGCGCCACAGCGCAAAGCCTTTTTTCGCCGAGACCAGGGCCCGGTCCAAGTCGGGAATGCCGGCATGGGCCACGCGGCCAATCTCCAGGCCGGTGGAAGGGTTGACGACCGCAATGGTTTTTCCGCTGGCGGCATCGCACCATTGGTTGTCGATCAGGAGTTGGGTGTTTTTATAGCTCATGGCGTTTGTGTTGGGTGACGATTCTGATTAAGGTTTTGCTGGCTGATGTTAACCGCTTCGGTCAATTGACCGCTCCGGAATTCATGATAGCTAGGGGTTGGATTCTGCCTGAGACCCGCTGATGTTTGAATGTCCCGTGCTCGGATTCAGGTCCTTGCTTGCTGGAGAGATTGGTGTGGGCGGCTACGCGGCTGTCCTGCGCCCTTCGGGCCCCCCTTGATGCTGCTGCGCCATTCACACCAATCGTCTCTTTACAGTGACAGCGCAAGACTGCATTGCCGTTTTCGCGGGGATGACAGTTCAAGACGATGGAAAACCAGCCACGGTGCCAGTACAAAACTTTGCCTACAAGTTCTCGGGTCAGCTCAGGACGGGGTCAAGGTGAACAGGCGGTCGCTTCTCATTATTTTGAGAAACACCACTATTCTTTGATTCGGGCCTGGCGTGCCAGAGCCAGCACCTGTTCCAGTGCATCATCTGCATCGCAGGCCACGACATGGCGCTGCGGCATGGAGCGCAACCAGGTGAGTTGACGCTTGGCCAGTTGGCGGGTTGCAAAAATGCCGCGATCGCGCAGCTCGCCCATAGGCCAGCTTTCATCCAAGGCCGCCCAAGCTTGGCGATAACCCACGCAGCGCATGGAGGGCAAGTCCGGATGGAGGTCGCCGCGCTCACGCAGCGCGCGCACCTCGTCGAGAAAACCCGAGGCCAGCATGACATCAAATCGCTGTGCGATGCGCGCGTGCAGCCAGCTGCGGTTTTTCGGTTCCAGAGAAATCAGGGTGGCTGCGGGCAGAGTAACAGCTTGCTGGGGCGACAGCTGCCGGCGTTTTTGAAAGCTCGACATGGACTGGCCTGAGACCCGGTACACCTCCAGCGCACGCTGAATTCTTTGGCTATCGGCCGGATTGAGCCGGGCTGCCGTGCTGGGGTCGACCCGCGCCAGTTCAGCGTGCAGCGCGGCCCAGCCCTGACTGAGGGCTTGCTGTTCGATTTCGGCCCGAATTGTGGGGTCGGCCTTGGGCATGTCGTCTATGCCGTCAAACAGCGCCTTGAAGTACAACATGGTGCCGCCGACCAGCAGGGGCAGTCGGCCACGTCGTGCAATGTCTGCGATCAGCCCATTGACATCGCTGACAAATTCTGCCGCACTGTAGGCGTTCAAGGGGTCTCTGATATTGATCAAGTGGTGTGGCACGGCCGCCAGTTCATCGGCCGTGGGTTTGGCGCTTCCGATGTCCATGCCGCGGTAAACCAAAGCCGAATCCACGCTGATGATTTCCACCGTTTTCTCCGCAGAAAATTCACGCGCAATGGCCAAGGCTGCAGCGGTCTTGCCGCTGGCGGTGGGACCGGCCAATGCCAGGTAAGGCAGGGGCGTGGCACTGTGGTCAATGCGCATTGCGCAGCCTGCTGTTTTGCACCAGGGTCCAAGCCACCAGCGTGGTCAACAGACTCCAGATCGCAATCCCGATCACCATTGGCCAGACCGTGGTTTGCGCTTGCGAACTCAGCCACAAGCCCACGATGAAGGCCACGCTCATCATTAAAAAACCATTGAGGGCCGATGCCGCTCCGGCTGCTTTGGGGAAAGGGGCTACCGAGCCACTTTGGCTGCAGGGCTGGTGCACGCCATGGCCCAGCATGTAGAGGTAGAACGGCAGCATGATGGACCAGCTATTGTGCCAATCCAGCAGAGCTAAAGCGGCGATAGAGCAGCCCGCCAGCAAGGTGATGGCGCCACCCCAAGCCACGGTGCGGCGAAGCCCGACCCGGATCAACAGCCAACGGCATAGAAAGGTTCCGACAATGTAGGCCAAGGGCATGGTAAAAAGCACCCAGCCAAATTGGGTGCTCGTGAGTCCGAACTGCTGGATGAAGACAAAGGGCGAGCCTGCCAAGAAACAGAACAGACCGGCATAGCTGGCGCTGCCCAAGGCTGAAAAAGCTAAAAAAGTCCGATGGAGAACAATCTCTCTCCAAATTCGCAGCAGTGTGGCGGGCTGCAGCGCTTGCTTGTTTTTGAATTTCAGGCTCTCATCAAACTTCAAGGCCACCAGGGCCAGGGTGAGCGCACCGAAAACGGCCAGTGCCAGCAGCGTGACCTGCCAGCCGTAAGCGTCTGATAAGAATCCGCCCAGTGGACCACCCAAACAAGCAATCATTCCCAGTCCCCCCATGCTCTTGGACATGATGAGAGCGCCGGTTTTAGGTTCGTAAAGATCGCGCACGATGGCGCGCGCACACATCACGGTCGCGCCCATCGCCACACCTTGCAAGGCGCGCCAGCCTAGCAGCTGATCGAGGGTCGTGACTCCCAGGCTGGCACTGGCTGCGACCACATAAATCAGCAAACCCCAGAGCAAAATGGGGCGCCGGCCGAAGCGGTCCGACAGCGGGCCCCAGGCCAATTGGGAGATGCCAAAAGCCAGCAGCAAGGCGGTCAGGCTGAGCTGAGCTTGCGCTGCGCTGACGCCTAATCCGCTGGCCAGCAGCGGCAGCGCAGGCAGATAGAGGTCGGTGGCAACGGGCTGCAGCCCTAACAGCATGGCCAGCAGCAAAACGATCAGCGGCTGCGACATGGCTGTGTGTTGCTGAGATTGAAGTGATGCCTGGATTTTCATGCGTGGATTATTTGCCGCAATAATGCGTTTGGAGGAAAACAACATGCCAGCTTATTTAATTGGGGATGTCGAGGTCATTGACAGCGTGGCTTATGAAGAATACCGGCAAAAAGTTCCGGCCGTGATTGCTGCTTATGGCGGGCGTTACCTGGCTAGAGGCGGAGTGGTTGAACTACTTGAGGGCAACTGGAGCCCGAAACGCTGCATTGTTTTGGAGTTTCCCAGTCTGGACCAATTCAAGACCTGGTGGAATTCTCCCGAGTACCAACCCTTGAAAGCCTTGCGTGAGCGGGCGGCCCGCTCCAATCTGGTGGTCACTGAAGGCCTGTGATTTCGCGCGGCTCACTAGCGCCCGCGCAGAAACAGTCCATCGAGTTCCCGAATCGTCAGCTGGCGCCAGGTCGGCCTGCCGTGGTTGCACTGATCCGAGCGCTCAGTTTGTTCCATTTGGCGCAGCAGAGCGTTCATTTCTTCCAGCGTGAGCTTGCGGTTGGCACGCACCGCGCCGTGGCAGGCCATGGTGGCCAGCAACTCGTTTTGGGCGCGCTCTATCACGCTGCTGGCATCGTGCTGAGACAGTTCGGCCAGCACACTGCGGGCCAACTCAGTGGCGTCGCCCTGGGCCAGTGAACTGGGAATGGCGCGTACCGCCAGTGTCCGGGGTGAAAAAGGCGTGATCTCCAGACCCAAGGTGTGCAGGGTCTGGCCATGGGCCTGGGCGGTGTCGACTTCCTGCGCCGTGGCGGCGAAAGTCACCGGGACCAACAGCGCTTGACTGGCCAAGCGGTTCTCACCCTGGCTGGCATCCAGCTGACTTTTCAGGCGCTCATAAACAATGCGTTCATGCGCGGCATGCATGTCCACCACCACCAGACCTAGCTTGTTTTCGGCCAAGATGTAGATGCCTTGCAGTTGGGCCAGGGCTCGCCCCAGCGGCCAGTCACCTTCCGGCAGCGGCGTGAATGGGGACGCATCGGACTTGACCACAGTCGGCCTGGTCTGGGCAGTACTGCCCCAAAGGGCTGCCAGATCAGACACACGGGGGCCCGGCGTTGAAGAAAAACCCATCGTCGGCTGGGACCAGCGCAGGTTGGTACTGACAGTTTGTGTGCCCAGTGCTGGCTGCAACAAGGCGGTTGCTGCCAGGGTTGAATCGACTTGCAGTGCGCTTGGGGAACGTGGTCCTGCCAGTGCATTTTCCACTGCGTGACGCACAGCCTGATGCACTTCGCGGCTGTCACGAAAACG
>CAXNKH010000071.1:0-7510 GCA_964202765.1 Burkholderiales bacterium
TAGGCAAAGGTAGGGATGCGGAACTCATCTTTGACCCGGCGTACCACATCCAAATAGGGCATGCCGGGTTTGACCATCACCATGTCTGCACCTTCGGCAATGTCCAGCCCCACTTCGCGCAGCGCCTCGTCGCTATTGCCGGGGTCCATCTGGTAAGTTTTTTTATTGCTCTTGCCCAGAGTGACGGCCGAGCCCACGGCATCACGAAACGGACCGTAGAAAGCGCTGGCGTATTTGGCGCTGTAAGCCATGATGCAGGTGTGGATGAAATGGTTGGCCTCCAGCGCTGAGCGGATCGCGCCAATTCGGCCGTCCATCATGTCGCTGGGCGCCACGATATCAACGCCCGCCTGCGCCTGGGTCAGGGCTTGCTGCACCAGCACTTCGACCGTGGCATCGTTCAGGATGTAGCCGTCCGGGTCGAGCAGGCCGTCTTGTCCGTGGCTGGTGTAGGGGTCCAGCGCCACGTCGGTCATCACGCCGAGTTCGGGAAAGTGTTTTTTCAGGGCGCTGACCACTTCGGGAATTAATCCCTTGGGGTTGAGTGCTTCGCGACCATCCGGCGTTTTGAGCTCTGGGCTGATCACCGGGAACAAGGCCATCGCTGGAATACCCAGCGCAACGCACTGTTCTGCTAGCGGCAACAGAAAATCCAAGCTCAGTCGCTCCACCCCCGGCATCGAGGCGACGCTTTCACGGCGTTGCTGACCCTCCAGCACAAATACGGGGTAGATCAGATCGTGGGGACTGAGCGTGTTTTCGCGCACCAGATCACGGGTGAAGCCATCGCGGCGCAGGCGGCGCGGGCGGCCCAGGGGGTAGGGAGCAAATTGAGTCATAGGGAAAATTGTGCCTCAATCCGCAAGTTGACTCAAACCGCGGCCAAAACCAGCAAACAGCGCTGCCAGTGCGGATAAACTGAGACCATGCTCTGGATCAAATCTTTCCACATTGTTTTTGTCATCGGCTGGTTCGCTGGTTTGTTCTACTTGCCGCGCCTCTTTGTCAATCTCGCCATGGTGGAGCCGACTTCCCTGGCCGAGCGGGAAAGGCTGTTGTTGATGGCGCGCAAGCTGATGCGCTTCACCACCTTGCTGATGGCCCCGGCATTGGCTTTGGGCTTGTGGCTTTGGCTGGGTTATGGTGTTGGTTTGGGTCAGGCTTGGATGCATGCCAAGCTGGTGGTCGTTGTGCTGGCACTGGGTTACCACCATGGTTGCGTTGCCATCCTTAAAAAGCTGATTCGGGGCGAGCCGCCGCGCAGCCACGTCTGGTACCGTTGGTTCAACGAGGTACCCGTCTTGCTGCTGGCGCTGGCTGTGCTGCTGGTCGTGGTCAAGCCGTTCTGAAAGCCAGGCGGTGCAGCACAAAACCTCTGCCTGGCCGCTGGCGCTGAGTTTTGTGGGGCTGCTGATTTACGCCAGCCTCTACCCCTTTTCCGATTGGCGTAACCAGGGCATCGAGCCCTGGGCTTTTCTGGCCAGTCCCTGGCCCAAGTACTGGACCGGTTTTGATGTCGTGGCTAACGTCTTGGGCTATTTGCCCCTGGGCTTTTTGTTGACCTTGGCCGCATTGCGCAGCGGGCGAGTCCGCTATGCGATCTTTCGCACCACCTTGCTGGCGGGTTTGTTGTCGCTGGTGTTGGAGACCTTGCAGAGTTACTTGCCGGCACGGGTTCCTTCCAATGTGGACTTGCTGCTCAATGTGCTGGGGGCCGCACTGGGCGCCGTGTTCGCCGCAGCGCTGGAGTGGCTCGGTGCGCTCGACCGCTGGAGCCAATTTCGCAGGCGCTGGTTCATCTCTCAGGCCCGTGGTGGTCTGGTGTTGCTGGCGTTGTGGCCGCTGGCCCTGTTGTTTCCGGCTGCCGTGCCACTAGGCTTGGGCCAGGTTCTTGAGCGCCTGGAGGTCGGCTTGGCCGAACTTCTGCAAAACACGCCTTTTCTGGACTGGATTCCTCTGCGCGAGATCGAGCTGCAGCCGATGCTGGCCGGTGCCGAAGTGCTTTGTGTGATGCTGGGTGGCCTGATTCCCTGCCTGTTGGGCTTTAGCATCATTCCTTCACTGGCCCGGCGTGCCGTGTTTTTGGTTCTGACCCTGGTCGTTGGCATTGTTGCAACTGCCCTGTCCTCCGCGCTGAGCTATGGCCCGAGCAACGCCTGGGCTTGGTTCAGCCCGGCGGTACAGCTGGGCTTAACCGCGAGCTTGCTCAGTGCCGCCTTGCTGTTGCCTGCTTCCAGGCGGGTCAGTACCGCATTGTTGCTGTTGGCTTTGGGGATTTCCTTGGGCCTGTTGAATCAGGCACCCAACAGCGCTTATTTTTCTCAAACGCTGCAGACTTGGGAGCAGGGTCGTTTCATTCGTTTCAATGGGCTGGCCCAATGGCTAGGCTGGTTGTGGCCTTACCTCGCCCTGATTTATGTTGTAGCCCGAATGCAGGGGTCAGAGACTAAAAACTAAAATGCCGACATGAATGAAAACCAAGTTGACCCCCAATTCCCGGCGCCGACCTACTACGAGCGGCACATTTTCTTCTGTCTCAATGAGAGAAAAAATGGCGAAGCCTGCTGCGCCCAGCAAGGCGCACAAGCCGGCTTTGACCGTTGCAAGTCACAGGTCAAGGCCGCAGGCTTGGCCGGGCCGGGCCGGGTTCGCGTGAACAAGGCGGGTTGTCTGGACCGCTGTGCCGCCGGTCCCGTTGCCGTGGTCTACCCGGAGGCGGTTTGGTACACCTATGTGGACCAAACCGATATTGATGAGATCGTGCAATCTCACCTCAAGAACGGGCAGGTGGTTGAACGCCTGTTGATCCCGCCGAATCTGGGGCGTTGAGATGAATCCGAGCAGCGTGAGGCTGCAGCTGGCTGGCCCAGCCGGTTTGATTGAAGCCGTGCGTGACGATCCGTTGCTCGAGCTGGGCTTGAGCCCGCGTGGGGTGGCCGTGATTGCCCATCCCCACCCTTTGTTTGGCGGCACCATGGACAACAAGGTGGTACAGACCTTGGCCCGGGCCTTTGTGCAATGTGGCTGGTCTGCGGTGCGCTTCAATTTCCGGGGTGTCGGCGCCAGTCAGGGCGGTTTTGATGAGGGCCGGGGGGAGGCGCAGGACCTGCTGGCTGTGATCGAGCAGTCAGCTGCCAGTGGACCTTTGGCGCTGGCCGGATTTTCCTTCGGCGCCTACGTGACCAGCCAGGCGCTACACGCCTTGTGGTTCACGCGAGACATTGAGAAAGTGGTGTTGGTCGGCACTGCCGCCAGTCGGTTCGAGGTGGCCCCCTTGCCACTGGCGGCCCACGACCGCACCTTGGTGGTTCATGGCGAATTGGACGATACCGTGGTGCTGTCCGATGTCATGGACTGGGCGCGACCGCAAAGTCTGCCGGTCACGGTGGTGCCGGGGGGCAGCCATTTTTTCCATGGACAATTGCCGTTGCTGAAAAACTTGGTGTTGCGTCACCTGACTTCATCGGTCTGAGGTGCTACTGCCGGTCGACGGCAGGCGCAGATGACCGGCGAGCAGCAGCCATTAATCCCTAATCTAACATTCCCCTGATGAAAAAACTTGTTTTCTCTCTGCTCGCGATCCTGGCCTTTGCTGGCGCCACCGAACCGCTGGCGCCGCCAGAAATTGCGGCGCGGTCCTTCTTGTTGCTGGACTTGACGGCCAACCAGATGTTGGCTGGCAAGGATATCGATAGCCCAGTAGAGCCGGCTTCATTGACCAAGCTGATGACGGCCTATCTTGTTTTTGATGCTTTGCGTGCCAAGAAAATTGACCTCAAACAAACCTTTGGCGTGAGCCCGCGGGCTTGGAAAACACCCGGTTCACGCATGTTCATCGACCCGAAGATGAAGGTTCCTGTGGAGGACTTGCTCAAGGGTTTGATCGTTCAGTCCGGCAATGATGCCACCGTGGCCTTGGCTGAAGGGGTGGGCGGCAGCGTCGAACGATTTGTCGAGCTGATGAACGACCAGGCCAAGGTACTGGGCATGCGTGCGACCACGTACAAGAATCCGGAAGGGCTGACTGAGCCCGGACACAGCACCACAGCGCGCGATTTGGGCATTTTGGCGAGTCGATTGATGCGAGATTTCCCTGAGTATGTGGGCTATTACGCGATCAAAAAATACCGCTATGAGGGGACCCCGGCAGCCAATGACACCAATCGAAATTTGTTGTTGTTCCGCGATCCTTCGGTCGATGGTTTGAAGACGGGATTCACCCATGCGGCCGGTTATTGCCTGATTGCCACGGCCAAGCGTGATTTTCCGAATTTGGGCGCACCCGGTGCGGCCGCCGGCACATCCGGGGTCAGTGGTTCCCGGCGCTTGTTGTCGATTGTTCTGGGTGCGTCCAGTGAGAATGCGCGGGCCAATGAGTCGCAAAAACTGTTGAATTGGGGTTATACGGCGTTTGAGGCCGTCAAATTGTTTGAAGCCAACCAGGCGGTGTTGACGCCCGCGGTCTGGAAAGGAAAAGCCAATGTCCTGAAGTTGGGGCGGCCCGAGGCTGTGGTGGTGGCTGTGCCCGCGGGCAGCGCAAGCAAGATTCAAACCCAGGTGCTGCGGACTGAGCCGCTGGTTGCTCCGTTCACCAAGGGGCAGTCTGCGGCAACGCTGAAAGTCATACTTAACGAACAAACGCTTGTGGAAATTCCCTTGCTAGCGCTCGAGGCGGTTGAGCAAGCCGGCTTGCTGGGGCGAACCTGGGATGCAGTACGCCTGTGGATCAAATGAATTCAGTGAAAGTGGGCGCACGCAAACTTTCTGTTTGGATTAAATAATTGCTCAGTAGCCATCGACCTGCTACACTTGAAGGCTTTTCGGAAATTCCGAAGGGATTCACGATTCCGAGAAGAATTTTTAGTTACCAAACGTTTAGGGACGTTTTTCAATGCCAACCATCAATCAGCTAGTGCGTCAGGGGCGAGAGGTCGAAACGATCAAGTCCAAAAGTCCTGCGATGCAAAATTCTCCGCAGCGTCGCGGTGTATGCACCCGTGTCTACACAACGACCCCCAAAAAACCCAATTCAGCCCTGCGCAAAGTCGCCAAAGTGCGTCTGACCAACGGATTCGAAGTTATTTCCTATATCGGCGGCGAAGGCCACAACCTGCAGGAGCATAGCGTGGTGCTGGTTCGTGGCGGTCGTGTCAAAGACTTGCCCGGTGTTCGTTATCACATCGTGCGCGGTTCGCTTGACTTGCAGGGCGTGAAAGATCGCAAGCAGTCGCGTTCCAAGTACGGTGCCAAGAAGCCCAAGGCCAAATAAGACATTCATTTGTCGCGCTGGTCTGTCAAAAGGTGTTTGTTTGCTGCGTGGCGCGGCTAACAAACGTAGTGACCCAGTTTTCGGGTCGAGTAAGTGAGAGTCTTATTAATTAACTCTCGCGGTTGTTCGCAAGAACACCAACTGAAGCAAAAGAGGTGAAATATGCCACGTCGTCGTGAAGTCCCTAAACGTGAAATCCTGCCGGATCCCAAGTTCGGCAATATCGAGTTGTCCAAATTCATGAACGTGATCATGGAAGGCGGCAAAAAAGCGGTTGCAGAGCGCATCATTTATGGCGCACTCGAGCAAATCGAGAAAAAGAACCCTGGCAAAGACCCGGTTGAAGCCTTCACCATGGCCATCAACAACGTCAAGCCCATGGTTGAAGTTAAGTCGCGCCGTGTGGGTGGTGCGAATTACCAGGTTCCAGTTGAAGTGCGTCCGGTTCGTCGCTTGGCGCTGTCCATGCGCTGGATCAAGGAAGCAGCCCGTAAGCGTGGCGAAAAATCCATGGCCCTGCGTTTGGCCAATGAGTTGATGGAGGCCACTGAAGGGCGTGGCGGTGCCATGAAAAAACGTGACGAAGTTCACCGCATGGCAGAGGCTAACAAGGCCTTCTCCCACTTCCGCTTCTAATGGCGGCTACTGCGCGACGCTGATGCGTCGTTGCGGGGCCCGTCGGGTAGTCCTCGCGACCTTCAGGGGCGCTCTGGTTACCAGTCACCCGCGCCTAGCCTGAGCGCCGCTCGCTACGCCGGACTTCCGGTGAAAATGTCGGTCGGCAAGATTTGTTTTGAGAGCAACCAAGGATTCATTATGGCTCGCCATACCCCCATTGAGCGCTACCGCAATATCGGTATTTCGGCTCACATTGACGCCGGTAAGACTACAACCACCGAGCGTGTGCTTTTTTATACCGGTGTGAACCACAAAATCGGTGAAGTTCACGATGGCGCGGCCACCATGGACTGGATGGAGCAGGAGCAAGAGCGTGGCATCACGATCACTTCGGCAGCGACCACCTGTTTCTGGAAGGGCATGGACAAGTCCTTGCCCGAACACCGCATCAACATCATTGACACCCCGGGCCACGTCGATTTCACCATTGAAGTTGAGCGCTCCATGCGCGTGCTGGACGGTGCTTGCATGGTTTACTGTGCGGTGGGTGGCGTGCAGCCCCAGTCCGAAACCGTCTGGCGCCAAGCCAACAAATACAAAGTGCCGCGCCTGGCTTTTGTGAACAAGATGGACCGTACCGGCGCCAACTTTTTCAAAGTTGTGGAGCAGATGAAACTGCGCCTGAAGGCCAGTCCTGTTCCCATGGTGATTCCGATTGGTGCTGAAGAGCACTTCACCGGCGTGGTTGACCTGATCAAGATGAAGGCCATCATTTGGGATGAGGCGTCGCAGGGTATGTTGTTCGACTACCGCGACATCCCCGCTGATCTGCTTGCGCTGGCCAAGGAGTGGCGCGAAAAGATGGTTGAGGCGGCCGCCGAAGCGACCGAAGAGCTGATGAACAAGTACCTCGAAGAAGGTGATTTGTCCGAAGAAGAAATCAAATTTGGCATTCGTACGCGCACTATCGCCAGCGAAATCCAGCCGCTGTTTTGCGGCTCGGCCTTTAAAAACAAGGGCGTCCAGCGCATGTTGGATGCCGTGATTGAATTCATGCCATCCCCGGTGGACATCCCCCCGGTTAAAGGCATGGACGAGGACGAGGCCCCTGTCACCCGCAAGGCGGATGACGGTGAAAAAGTCTCGGCTTTGGCCTTCAAATTGATGACCGACCCCTTTGTCGGCCAGTTGACTTTTGTTCGTGTTTACTCCGGTGTTCTGACCAAGGGCGACAGTGTGTACAACCCGATCCGCGGCAAAAAAGAGCGTATCGGCCGTATCGTGCAAATGCACGCCAATAACCGCGAAGAAGTCAGTGAGATTCGTGCGGGCGACATCGCTGCCTGCATCGGTTTGAAGGATGTGACCACGGGCGAAACCCTGTGTGATCCGTCAGCCATCCTAACGCTGGAGCGCATGGTGTTTCCTGAGCCCGTGATCACCCAGGCGGTTGAGCCCAAGACCAAAGTTGACCAAGAAAAAATGGGCATTGCCTTGCAGCGTTTGGCGCAAGAAGACCCTTCATTCCGCGTGAAAACCGACGAAGAGTCGGGCCAGACCCTGATCGCCGGTATGGGTGAATTGCACCTGGAAATTATTGTTGACCGCATGAAGCGCGAGTTC